>NZ_NEUE01000210.1 GCF_002910905.1 Streptomyces sp. SM11
CGGCGGAAGGGGCGGCGGCGGACGCGGACGCGGTGGCCGGTGCGGCCGATGAGGCGACGGCCGCCGCCGCCTGCTGCCCGCTGTCGTGGAGCGGCACCACAAGGGCGAGCCCGGAGAGCAGGCCCTCCGGCGGGACCAGCCCCGTACTGCCGTCGGAGCAGGAGGCGCAGCCCCGTACATGGCGGGCGATCCGCTTGCGCCACAGCGGCGTCGGCGTACCGTCCCAGTCGCCCAGCAGGTCCTCCAGGACCGGGCAGCGGGGGTCGGACGCCAGGGCCCGGACGACCGCGCGGCCGACGTCGAGCTGGTTCTTCACCCGCTGGACGCGTACGGCGGCGTGCTGCGGGGACAGGCCGAGCGCCTCGGCGAGTTCGGGCCGGGTGAGATCGCCGGTCGTCTCCAGCCACCACAGGGACAGCACATCGCGTTCGGCGTCGTCCAGCCAGCGGGTCGCCTCGGCCGTCTCGCGCCGCTGCCCGGAGAGTTCGAGGCGCAGGATCGTCAGGTCGACGAAGTCGGCGGCGGGATCGGCGGGGTCCTCGCCCGCCTCCAGCGGGGCGGGGCGGTGGCCGAGACCGGACCAGCGGGTGCGTACCTGGTTCATGGCGATGGCGACGAGCCAGGAACGGAAGCGGGCCGGATCGCGCAGCGAGTGCAGTCCGGACAGCGCCCGGAGCATGGTCTCCTGCACCACGTCGTCCACGTCCGGATGGCCGTTGAGGGCGCGCCCGACGACGTTGTAGACCAGGGGGAGGTACTGGCCGGCCAGCCGTTCCCCGGCGGCCCGGTCGCCGTTCCTCGCCGCGATGACCAGAGCGGTGCTGTCCACGCCGTTCACGCCCTTCACTCCGTTCACCAGGTGCTCGCGTCCCCGGCCGGGGACGCGTGACGGCGCCTCCGAGGGGATGTGGGACAGGTCACCCCCGGGGGTTTCGTTATCCGTCCCCTGTCCGGTGGTCAACCAGTATGCGGGGGCCTGTCGGCCGTCCCGCCGAGAGAGTTCCGGGAACAGGAGGGACATGTCGAGCAGAACCGACACCGACGGGGCGCGCGCCGCCGGTCCGGGCTCCACCGGAGCACAGGTCACCGAGGCTCATGTCACCGCGGCGCGGACGGGCGAGGCCATCACCACCTCGGCCCTGCACGCGGCGGCGACCGGCGCCGACACCTTCCCCGGGGTGCTGCGGGAGGCGCTGAACCGCCGCGGGCTGTCCCTGGAGCGGGTGAGCGAACGGCTCAGGGTGCGGGGCATCACCATCAGCCAGGCGACGCTCAGCAGCTGGCAGCGCGGCCGCAGCCAGCCCGAACGGGCCCGGTCCCTGCGGGCGGTGGAGGTGCTGGAGGAGATCCTGGAGCTGCCCGCCGGATCCCTGCGCTCGCTGCTCGGACCGCGCCGCCCGCGCGGCCGGATCACCCCGCCCGGTGCGGAGGGGGCGGCGCTCCAGATCCTCGGGGAGGACTCGGTGGTGGAGAAGGCGCTCGGCGCGCGCTTCCGCCACTTCAACCAGGAGACCGGTTCGCTGGTCGTCCACGACATCGTGCAGGTCGGCGAGAGCGGCACGCTGAGCGGGATCTCCACCACGAACGTGCTGCGGGCCAGCCGGGCGGGGGCGGACCGGGCGATCTTCGTGCTCAGCTTCGACGACGAGGCGGCCGAACCCGTCGACATCAGGGTCACCTGCGGACGCCTCGTCGACGCCACGTATCTGAAGGGGCTCAAATCCCTGGTGCTGGAGATCCACTTCGGCCGGAAACTGGCCAAGCTGGACACCGCGGTGGTGAGTTACGCGGTCGACGTGAGCCCGTCCGAGACGCCGGCCACGCACTACGAGCGCTGGTCGCGGACGAACCTCCACGAGTACCTCCAGCAGGTCTTCTTCCACCCCGGCGCCCTGCCGTCGGACTGCCACCGCTACGTCCGGGAGAAGGTCGGCGCCCCGCCCCGCGGCCGGCGGCGTATCCCGCTGAGCGACGCCCACAACGTCCATGTGCTCACCTCCCGGTGCAAGCCCGGGGTCCACGGGGTGGCGTGGGACCACGGGCCGGGAACAGAGGGAACGGGAGGCCGCCCAGGATGAGTGGACGGCCTCCCGCGTCTGGGGGGTGGCCTGGTCCGGTCGGTAACCTGACTGCGGTTACTTGGTGTTGAGCGTCAGCCCGTAGTAGGCGAGGGCGTCGTCGAGCGGCTGGAAGTAGGAGGAGCCGCGCGCGTTGACCTGGCCGTTGCAGCGCTGGTTGCTGGGACCGCCGGACGTCATGCCCTGGGCCTGGTCACCGGAGATGTACGCGCCTCCGCTGTCCCCTCCCTGGGTGCAGACGCTGGAGCTCGCCAGGCCGGTCACGACGGTGTCCGGACCGCCGTTCCGGTCGGTGTAGGTGACGCTGACGTTGTACGAGCCGACCTTGCCGCAGGTCCAGCCGGTGGTCTGGCCGGACTTGCAGAGCGCCGCACCGGAGGGGGCCCGCTTGCTGCCCTCGACCGGGACGGTGCCGGCCCTGCCGTACGTGGTGACGTCGAGGCCGATCGAGTTGCCGGCGTCGACGGCGGCGATGCCCATGTCCACGCTGCGGGTGCCCAGCGCGAACCGGGTGTGGGTGCCCTTGGCGAACCGGGTTCCGTTGTAGGCCAGTTCGGGCAGGTCCTCGATGCAGTGCCCGGCGGTCACGAGCACCTGCCTGCCGTAACGGTCCTCGGCGCCGTAGCCGACGGAGCAGAGGTAGCCGTTGAAGGTCATCCGGCTGCCGGGCGGAACGACGGCCTGGGTCTCCAGCTTCTCCTGCCCCTTGACGACGCGTACGGCGTCGCCGTTGCTCTTCGCGGCCTTGAGGAAGCTGCGGGTCGCGGCGTCGGAGTCGCCGTTGACCTCGACGGTCACGGTGTCCGACGCGAGGTCGACCGACCAGGCCGACACTCCGGCCGGGGCGCTCTTGAGCGCCTTGGCGTCGAGCTGCGCCTTGATGCGGTCGAGCTCGCTCTCCCCGCGCTCGGGGACCCGGGCCTTGAGCCCCGCGGCCCTGACCTCCTTCGCCGCCCCGGCGTCGGCGGCGTTGACGACCAGTGACCCGTCCTCGGCGAAGAAGGCCCCGAGCGTGCTGACCCGGTCCTCCCGCAGCTCCGCGAACCGGTCCTGCTGCCGGGCCTCCCGGTCCAGCCGCTGCACTGCGGCCTTCTCGCTGACGCCGAGGGTCGTGGCGAGCGCCTTGACCATCTCCGGCTGGTACGCCGGAGCCGCGGGGGCCGAGGGCTCCCCCGCCGTACCGGCGTAAGCACCTGTGGCGGCTCCGGCCGACAGGAGAGCGCCGATGGAGGCGGCGACGATGTATCTGCGCGCGTTCTTCTTTCCGTGCTTCACGCGATTCCTTCCGCTACGCAGGCGAGCGTCCAGACAATGGGGGGTGGCCACACCACGCCTGGGGAAGCGCGATGTGTTCCATGGACACTGCCCGGCGGCGATGACATGTTCCTGTCGCCGCGCCCCGAACTCTGGCGCAGCCGGAACTGCCTCGACAAGAAGCGGCGGTAGGGATCTTTTCTACAGAACTGGCCAAGAACTGTAGAGAGATCGCCGGAGAACGCCAGGTGCGGATCGTTCACACCGGACACGGCGACGCGTCCGCGACCGGCCCGACCACGATCTCCGCGCGGCGCCTTCGGGCGCGAGAGCAAGTGGGCGGATCCGCGAACAGCGGGCGGAGCAGCGGACAATGGCCGATGAGACCCCCTGGTGCGGATGGGCCCGGAAGACGCGTGCTCCACACCACCGGACGAGGCGGTCGCAGGCGGTCTGCCAGGCCCCGAACTCCAGTGGCATCTCCCGCCGCCGGGCACCCGAGCGGGATTTCTCGATCACGCCCCGGCACTGCGCGCGCCGATGCTCCGGATACGGGCCGGACCTGCTCATCGACAGAAACGACTCGATCAACTTCACTTTTCTGCAAGCGAGTTGCCTACGTGTCATCACAGATGGCCTGCCCCTCGGCGACGCACCGAAGGAGGCATGCCACCCCTTGATCACGACTTCGGACAGGACCTAGGCTGAGAACCGACGCGTGCGGCACGGCGCCCGGAGAGTCCGCTATGCCCTTTGACCAGCGACTGCCCGCGCGGGTCCCCAGGCATGGCGGAGAGTGGAAGGGAACGGCGTACGAGGATCCTGCCGCCCATCACGCCGGCGTGCTGCTGGACATGATCGGCACGACGCGTGACGATCAGCTCGCGCGCCGCCCGCGGCCGGCACGTCAAGCATGCTTCGGTGGACCGTCCGCGGAACCCGGAGACACGCGTTGCGGCTCTTGCGAAGTGGACTGCCGAGAGGGGCAGTTGTCCGGCAGCTGCTCACAGCGTCCGCCCCTGCTCGTACCTCGTCGTGGAGTATGGGGCCCTATGCCGCAGAGCACACGGAAGGCCAGGAGGACTTCGTGAGTCCTCCGCTCCGGGTCTCTCTCGACAACGCGACGGCGGGCACCCGCGCCGGGGCCCGTGGTGAAGCCGCCCAGCGCGGTGCCGCACACCTGGAACGCGCTGCGCGAGGAGCACGGGGGCTCGTTGATCGAGCCCGCATCACCCTGCAGGAGCTCAGAGTTCTCAGCATTTCCCCAGGATGCTCGACGGAGTATCACCATCTCTGTTTGTTGGGAGCAGGAGATGCAGCACGCCGAACACGAGACCGACCGCGGGCGAGCGGGCACCCCGGACCGCAGGAACACGCACGCACCCGCAGCGGGCGGCGGTACGGACGAGACCGTCTGGGTGCTGTTCGAGGCCCGGGCGGCGCGCCAGGGGAGTCGGATCGCCGTCGTGGACGGGACGGTCGACATCGACTACGAGCGGCTGTGGGCCCGGGCGGAGGCGATCGCCGAGGAGCTGGCCGCCCGGGGCGTGGCGCCGGGGGCGCTCGTCGGCGTGTGCCTCGGCCGGACGTGGGAGCTGGTCGCGACCCTGCTGGGAGTGCTGCGGGCAGGCTGCGCCTATGTGCCCATGGACCCCGCCTACCCGGCCGAACGGGTGCGCTACATGATCGAGCATTCCCGGGCGGCGTCGGTGGTCGTCGACGCCGGGACGGCGGCGCTGTGCTCGGCGGCTCCCGATCGCGTGCGCCTCGACGCGGTTCCGGACCGCCCGGCGGCATCGCCGACGGTGTCGCCGGCGGTCTGCTCGGCCGGTGATCTCGCGTACGTCATCTACACCTCGGGGTCGACCGGGAAGCCCAAGGGCGTGGCGGTCGAGCACCGCGGCGTGGTGGCGATGGCCGCCTCCATGCACCGGCTCCTGGACGACGAGGACCTGACGGGCGTCCTGGCCGCGGCCTCGGTCTGCTTCGACCCCTCGGTGATGGAGATGCTGGGGACGCTCGTCCTCGGCGGCACCGTCGTCCTGTCCGAGAACGTGCTCGCCCTGCGCGAGCTGCCCGCAGCGCACCGCGTGCGCACGGCCATCATGGTGCCGTCCGCGATGAAGGCGCTGCTCGCGGCCGGGCCGCTGCCCGGTGGGTTGCGGTGTGTGGTGCTGGGTGGTGAGGTCTTGTCCCGTTCTCTGGTGGAGCGGGTGCACGCTGATCCTTGTGCGCCGCGGGTCGTGAACGTATACGGCCCGACCGAGGCCACCGTGTTCATCACCGCCGCCGAAGCGGGAAGCGGGCCGATCACCATCGGCGGGCCGGTCCTCAAGGCACGGGCGTACGTACTGGACGAGTCCCTGCGGCCGGTGCCGGCCGGCACGGCGGGAGAGCTGGCTCTCGCGGGCGACCAGCTGGCCAGGGGGTACCTCCATGACCACGAGCGCACCCGCCAGAGCTTCCCGGCCCTCGCGCCGGACGGCCCGGTCCCGGAGCAACGGATCTATCGGACCGGCGACCTGTGCCGATGGACCGAAACAGGGGAACTCGAGTTCCTCGGCCGCGCCGACCGGCAGGTCAAGATCCGGGGCCACCGGATCGAACTCGACGAGATCGAGGCCGTCCTGGCCTCGATGCCCGGAGTGGACGAGGCCGCGGTCGTTGCCACCACAGGCGAGGGCAAGAGCCTCCTGACGGCGTACGCGGTGAGCCGCCAGGAGTCGGTAACGGCATCGACCGTGCGCTCCCACCTGGCCGACCGCCTGCCCAAGTACATGAGCCCACACCACGTCATGCTGCCGGCCGAGCTGCCGAAACTGCCCAACGGCAAGGTCGACCGGCTTCGGCTCCCCGCCCCCGCACACCACGGCGACGAGGTGGCTCCCGAAGGGAAGGGGGGCGGCGACGGCCCGGTCGCCCCGCGGACCGGACCCGGTGCGCTGCCCTCGCCGCACGAGCAGCGGCGCTCGGTACTGCTCGCCATGGTGATGGAGGAGACGGCGCTGCTCCTCGGCGCTCCCGGCCCCGGTGCGGTCGGGCCGGACGAGCCGCTGGCCGCGCTGGGGGTCGATTCGCTGGACATCGCGGAGCTCACGGTGCGCCTGTCGCGGGGGCTGGCCACTGACCTGCCTTCATCCACCCTGGTGGAGCAGATGACTCCCCAGGAGGCCGTCGACGGGCTGCTGGCGGTGCTGGGCCGTGCTTCCGGCGGCGGCGAGGTGCGCGGGCGCCCGCAGGGCGTCGGGGCCGCGGATCGGCTCGGTGTGTTCCAGGACCAGCTCCGGTCCGGGCACCCGCCGGCGTTCGCCGCCAAGGTGCCGGCCTGGTCGGCGACCGACAGGGGCGCACTCGTACAGCATTTCCGGGGCCTCCTGGCGCGCTCGGGACTGGACCCGTACGGAAAGGTCGTCCGCACCGGAAGCGCCGAGCGGGGCCTCGTCGCCGACCCGGCCACGGGCGAGGAGCACGAGGCGCTCATCTGGACCACCAACCTCTACCTCGGACTCAACCGCGACGAGGAGGTCATCGAGGAGGCACGCAGGGCGCTGAGCCGGTTCGGTACCGGGATGGGGATATCGGCGGCGGGCTCGGGGCAGACCGGCCTCCACACGGACTTCGAGCAAGAATTCGCCGCCATGGTGGGCAAGCCGGCCGCCTGCCTGTTCCCCACCGGGTTCACCGCGAGCCTCGGAGCCGTCGCCGGAATCGTGGGCGATCAGGACGTCGTGGTCATGGACCAGCTCTGCCACGCCTCCCTGGTGGACGGGGCCCGCCTGAGCGGCGCGAGGGTGCGGACCTTCCGGCACAACGACGCGGCCGACCTGCGGGCGGTCCTCACAGCGGAGTCCTCGCCCTACCGTACGACGCTGGTGGTGCTCGAGAGCGTGTACAGCATGGGCGAGGGTGCGGCGCCGCTGCGGGAGCTCGTGTCCGCCGCGACGGAGTCCGGCGCGCTCGTGCTCGTGGACGAGGCCCACTCGTTCGGGCTCTACGGAGCGCGGGGTGCCGGACTGTGCGCCGCGGAAGGCGTCACCGAGCAGGTTGACTTCGTCCTCACGACCCTGAGCAAGGCCCTCGGGAGCATCGGCGGTGTGGTCGCGGCCCGGGAACAGCACATTGCCCTGCTGAGGGCGTCGGCGAGGTCGTACGTCTTCCAGGCGAACATCTCACCTGCCGACGTGGCGGCGGCTCTGGCCGCCCTGCGCAGGGTCGCTGCGGGCGACGCGCTGCGGGCCAGGCTGTGGGAAACCGCGCACTACATGCGGCAGCGGTTCTCGGACGCCGGCTACGAACTCGGCACGGGGGACGGGCTGATCATCACCCCCTTCTTCTCCGACGGCGAGAAGCTGCGGGCGATAACCCGAGGGCTTTTCCGGCGGGGCGTCCATGCCGCTGCCGTGACCTACCCGATTGTCGAACGCGGGCGAGGCCGCCTGCGGTTCATCTGCTCGGCGTCCCATACCCGGGCGGACGTCGACGAGACACTGCGGGCCCTGATCGACGCCGAGGCGGAAACCGCGACAGCTCCTACGTCGCACGGTGAGCTGGACCTGCGAGAGGAAAGGGACGAGCAGTCCACACGAGTCGACGTGGCGAACTGGGCCGACGCGTTGACGACCTATCTGGAATCCGTCCTGGCCGGGCTTCCCGCACCGGCGCCACATCTCGTGGTCACGATCGTACTGCCAGGAGGGCAAGAGGATCTCGTCGTCCGGATCAACGAACACGGGGTCACCCGAGAGCCCGACAGCACTGCCGCGACGCCTGCCTGTTCGCTTCGCCTGGCCGACGATGAGGCAACAGCCGCACTGTGCTCACGGAACGTGGAGAGCCTGCTGGAAAGCGTGATCGCGGGCACCTGTGTGCTCACCGGCCATACGCAGCCGTTCGTCTGGCTCATCGGACGACTCAGTGACTGGCAGAGTTCAACGAATGGCGCGTGAGGAAAGCGGTGTGAGCCGCCCCGCCCGGGCCGACCTGTGCGAACAAGCCGCCACAGCCTCCGACCAGGCTGGCCGCGCCATCGGCGCACAGCGGCCGGCCAACTTCTGATCGAGGCGCGTCACAGCCGCACATCAGGACCACCGGCCCCGGGCGACCGGGCCGGTTCGCATGCCCTGACAACGGCCGGCCGCCTGCCCAGCTGGACAACGGGTGACAGCTCGACCGCCTGCGCGGCGGTGGTCCGGGCGCGGCACCGGCGGAGCCGTCCGGTTCGCGGCCCCCGGGGTGTCACCGCCGAGCCGGGTGCGTCCCGGCACTCGTGGGCCTTCGCCCCCGGCTTCGCGACCGGCTCCCCCGCGTCTGGCCGTCAGTCCCAGTGGTGGACCCAGGTGCGCCGCCCGAGGATCTCGTGGGCGGCATAGTCGTCCAGGGCACCGTGACGGCTCCGGGCGAGGCCGTCCGGACAGAATGCGGCGTGCTCGACGGCCACGGCCTCCGCCTGCTCCGCGGTGGTGGGCGGTGCGGCGACCGAGAGGACGATCCGGTCCGCTGTGAGTGCCACGATCCGGGTCCCGAAGCGCTCCTCCCAACTGCGCAGGACTGCACTGAGGATACCGGGATCGTCCACGTGGTTCAGCGAGCCGGTCCAGCCGATGGCCGCGGGTATGTCGGCGTTGCGGCCCGTGGGGACCAGGGCAAGACGTGGCTCTTTCAGCCAGGAGCCACTGCCTGAAAGAGCGTCGGCGATCCCGGCCGCCTGTACGTCGGGGTCGGCGTCGGGCGGCACCGCCCCGGCGAGCCCCGGCCACGGTGTGTCGAAGGGGGCCACCGCCCCCTCGGCCCGCTCCCTCTGGATCTCCTCCCAGAGGATCGCCAGCATCTCGTCGTCGCCCAAGTCCTCCGGATAGGACAGGTTTCCACACATCAGGTCCCAGCTCTCCGGGTCACCCAACGGACCGCCGACGTCCACCAGCACCGGCACAAGGCCCGCCGCCCGGCGCGCGGCCTCCTGCGCGGACCACTGCCCGGGCACCGCGCGCGCGTCGGCCAGCCACATCAGCGGCTCCCCCCAGGGCCCTTGGTACGTCTCGTTCAGCAGCCTCCCCGCAGGAAGGTCGAGGCCGAGGGCCCGGCCGCTCGGGTCGGTCGCGAGCCGGGGCAGGTTGTTCGTGTCCATCACCATGCGCCGACAGTAGAGGCAGGGGCTGACAGTGCAGGCCCCCATCCGAGCTCACTGCCGTCCACCACGCGCCCACCACCCCGAACGGGCATCGAACGGCCCAGAAACGACGAAGATCCCGCCCGATCTTGCGATCGGACGGGATCTCGTCAACGCTCCTGAGCTAACTCAAGAACAGTCGGTTGTGGACCTGTGGGGATTTGAACCCCAGACCCCCTCGATGCGAACGAGGTGCGCTACCAGACTGCGCCACAGGCCCTTGCGACGTGTGAAACTCTAGCACCCCCACAGGGGTGCTTGGAAATCCGTTCCTCCGCTGGTCAGCGGTGTCGGGGTTCCCGAGCCCCACCCGCCGCCTCACTCATTGGCCGCACGCGGCCGGTCCTCGTCGTCGTACTGGTCGAAGAGCGGGGTCCGACCCCGGTCGCGGTTGCGGCGGGACTGGTTCGTGCGCTGGCGCGGTGCCGGGTCGACCGCGGGGGCCGTCGGGTGCGACGTGCCCGTCCGGGCAGGCTCGGCAGTGCTGGAGCGGGCCGCGCTCCAGGTCTCCGGATCACCGACCTCCACGCCGCCCGTGGCCCGGGGCGCGACGGGCGCGGTGACGTAGGTGGGCAGCGGTACGGGGACGGGCTCCCAGCTGTCGCCCTGGACGCGGCCGCGCTCGCGCTGCTGGTCCACCCACTCCGCGTGGTCCGTCTGCTCGACGAGGGCGCGTCGGCCAGCCTCCTGGGGGGAGACCGTGGGCGTGGGCTCCGGCTCCGGGTGGTGCGCTTCGGAGTCGCCGTCGGGCTCGGCGGGGGCGGGGGCCGCGGGCTGGTGCCTGCGGGGACGGTTCTCACGGAGTCGCTGTGCCGCGACCTCGGCCCGGCGGCGGTCCATGGTGAAGGCGAACCGTCGGCGTTCCTGAGCGCGCAGATGCACGATGTACGTGCTCAGCAGCACGGCCGGCGCGGCGGGCGCCCACAGGAAGCCGAGCCCGCCGACCGCGGCGACGACCGCGCCGAGGGTGAAGGCCAGGAAGAGGACGACGGTGGTCCGCCGACGCCGCGCCAGGACCTGGGAGCGCTGGGCACGCCGGGCGCGCTCGGCCTCGGCCGCGCCGGAGCGGGGGCGTCGCTCGGCGGGGGGCACGTGTTCCGCGGGGCGCTCACCGGACCGGCGTTCGTGCGGCTGACGGTCCGGCGACTGATGCCCCGCCCGACGATCGTGCGCCGGGCGGTCGTGCGCCGGGCGGTCGGAGGCCTGATGGCCCGGGGCGCGCTCGGGCGCGTGCGCCGGGTCGCTCAGTCTGGCTTCCGTGTGCGCCGGAGGCGCGGCAAAGGCCCGGACGTCCACGGATTCCATACGGTCCGTTTCCCGGTCCGGGTCGACGTCGGGCGCCACCTCCTCGGCGGTACGCTCCTGCAGCTCCTTGGCGTACCGGCGCTCCATCGCCGCCCGTCCGGACAGTAGCCGGATGGCGGTGCTGAAGCGTTCCGTCGGACGGGCCTCGTTGAGCTCGTCCTGCCTGCGGAGCCACATCGGCACCAAGTAGGCGGCCCAGGCCCCGACGATGACTGCGTAGATGAGGCCGCTGCTGCTCACGCTCACACCGTAGAGGGGTTTGCGCGGGAGGATCCGCCAATTGGCTCGGTGTGTCGCACGATCCGGCTGATATCACGGACTTTTTTTGTGATTGTTCGGATCAACAGCCGCCGATAGCCCGACCCATTGCGGTCACGGGCGATCAAATTCGAACACTTATTTTATTCTTCCGGGAGGGCCGGGGCTCCGGGGCGTCACGGGGCGCGACCTGCGCCAGCGCCGGAGCATCCCCTCGGGCACTTCCTCGGCGGTAAGGGCGAAGATCAGGTGGTCGCGCCAGGCACCGTCGATGTGGAGATAGCGCGGGCGCACGCCCTCCGAACGGAATCCGAGTTTCTCCACCACCCTGCGGCTGGGCGCGTTCTCCGGGCGAATGCAGACCTCGATGCGGTGCAGGCCCACCGAGCGGAAGCAGTGGTCCACGGCGAGTGCCACGGCCGTCGGCATGACCCCGCGACCGGCGACGGACTGGTCGACCCAGTAACCGATATGACCGGAGCACATCGAGCCCCAGGTGATCCCCGCGACCGTGAGCTGGCCGACCAGCCGGCCCTCGTACTCGATGGCGAACGGCAGCATCCGCCCCGCGTTCGCCTCGACGCGCAGGTGGCGGACCATCTGCCGGTACGTGGGCCGCTGCGCCATCGGACCGCCGGGGGCGGGCGGCGGGACGGTGGCCTCCCAGGGGCGCAGCCACTCACGGTTGCGCCGGTTGACCTCGCGCCACATCCGCTGGTCACGCATCTTTATCGGGCGCAGGACAATCTCGCCGTCGGTCAGCGTCACCGGCCAGGTCGCGATGTTCAGCTCGGGCCCCCCGGTCGGGGGTGGTCGCCGCCGCGGAGCTGGTCGACGGCGTGCACCAGGAGCCGGCCGAGGATCGCGAGCCCGTCCTTCACCCCGCCGGTGGAGCCGGGCAGGTTGACGATCAAGGTGCGGGAGGCCACGCCGGCCAGGCCCCGGGAGAGGGCGGCGGTCGGGACCTTGGCGAGGCCCTCGGCCCGGATCGCCTCCGGGATACCGGGGATCTCGTGGTCGAGGACGCGGCGGGTGGCCTCGGGGGTGGCGTCGGTGGGCGAGATGCCCGTACCGCCGGTGGTGACGATCACGTCGTATCCGGCGGCGACGCCCGCGCGCAGGGCCGCCTCGACCGGGTCACCGTCGGGGACGACCTGCGGGCCGTCGACCGTGAAGCCGAGGCCGGTCAGCGCCTCGGCGATCAGCGGGCCGCCCTTGTCCGCGTACACCCCGGCGGAGGCCCGGTTTGAGGCGGTGACGACGAGGGCGCGGTACGGGGAGCCGGCTGGCCGCGGCGGCTGCTGTCCGTGGCCGGGCCCGGGCGCCTGCTGCTGGTGGCCGGGGGTTCCGGGCCCGGGCGGCGTCACGTGCCCGTTCCCTCCGGCGCGGTGCGCCGGTAGTCGCCGGACTTGCCGCCCGACTTCGCCTCGACCCGTACGTCGGTGATGACCGCGCTCTTGTCGACCGCCTTGATCATGTCGACGACGGTCAGCGCCGCCACCGACACCGCCGTCAAGGCCTCCATCTCGACGCCGGTGCGGTCCGCCGTCTTCACGGTGGCGGTGATCTCCACCGCGTCGTCGGCCACGCTCAGGTCGACCGTCACACCGGAGACGGCCAGCGGATGGCAGAGCGGGATCAGGTCCGGGGTGCGCTTGGCCCCCATGATCCCGGCGATCCGGGCGGTGGCGAGGGCGTCGCCCTTGGGGACTCCCTCGCCACGCAGCAACTCGATCACGCGCGGCGAGACGAGCACCCGGCCGCCGGCGCGGGCGACGCGGGTGGTGACGTCCTTCTCCGACACGTCGACCATGCGGGCCGCGCCCGCCTCGTCGATGTGCGTCAACCTGTTCTGCGTACTCAACTCACTCCGCCTAGCGGTAGGGGGACGCCGATGGGCCGCTGGGAACCGGAGGGGGTCCCCCGGAAGGCACGGCGGCAGATACCGTACCGCCACCGGGCGGCGGTCAGCTGAGCAGGATCATGTCCGTCTCCGTGCCGGGCTCGACCGAGGTGACGTCCTCGGGCACCACGATCAGCGCGTCCGCCTGCGCGAGCGCGGCGATCAGATGCGATCCGGAACCGCCGACCGGAGTGACCGTGCCCGCCTCCGCGTCGTAACGGCCGCGCAGGAACTGGCGGTGGCCGTCCGGCGAGGTGAGCGCCTTGTCCGCGCTCAGCCGGGCGCGGGCCGTGGGGCGGTGCACGTCGGTGAGACCCATCAGGGCACGGATGGCGGGGCGGACGAACAACTCGAAGGAGACATAGGCGGAGACCGGGTTACCCGGCAGGGCCAGCAGCGGGGTGTGGTCCGGGCCGATCGAACCGAAGCCCTGCGGCTTGCCCGGCTGCATGGCCAGCTTGCGGAACTCGACCCCGCCGCCCGGCTCGTCCTCGTCCCCGACGGAGGACAGCGCCTCCTTGACCACGTCGTACGCGCCGACGCTGACACCGCCCGTGGTGACGACGATGTCCGCGCGGATCAGCTGGTCCTCGATCGTGGCGCGCAGCGTCTCGGCGTCGTCGGCGACCGCGCCGACCCGGTAGGCGATGGCCCCGGCGTCCCGGGCGGCGGCCGTCAGCGCGAAGCTGTTGGAGTCGTAGATCTGGCCGCCGGTCAGCGTCTCGCCGGGCTGGACCAGTTCGCTGCCGGTGGACAGGACGACCACGCGGGGGCGGGGCCGTACGACCACGGTGGAGCAGCCGATCGCCGCGAGCAGCCCGATCTGCGGCGGGCCGACGACCGACCCGGCGGCCAGGGCCAGCTCACCCGGCTTGACGTCGCTGCCGCGCTCGCGCACATGGGCGCGGGCCACGACGGGCCGGTGCACCCTGACCTCGCCGGTGGCGCCCTCGGGCGCGTCGCTGTGGGCGCGCATGGCGGCGGCCGGGCCCTCGCCCGTACCGCCGTCGGTCCACTCGACCGGGACCACGGCCTCCGCACCGGCGGGCAGCGGTGCGCCCGTCATGATGCGGGCGGCCTGTCCCGGTCCCACGACCTGGTCGTCGGCGAGTCCCGCACTGCCCGCGGCGACATCGCCGATGACGGTGAGGACCGCGGGGAACTCCTCGCCGGCACCCTCAACATCGGCGATCCGGACCGCGTAACCGTCCATGGAGCTGTTGTCGAACGGCGGCAGGGCCACCTCCACGACGACGTCCTTGACGAGGACGCAGCCCTGGGCGTCCGGCAGCTGCAGCTCGATGGGCTCCAACGGCCGGACCGCGGCGAGGATGTCGTCCAGGTGCTCGTCCACCGACCAGATCGTGCTGCTCACGGGGTTACATCTCCTCAGCGACGTACTTGCGCAGCCAGGTCCGGAAGTTCGGCCCCAGGTCTTCACGTTCGCATGCCAGTCTGACAATGGCGCGCAGATAGTCGCTGCGGTCGCCGGTGTCATAGCGGCGGCCCTTGAAGACGACGCCGTGCACGGGGCCGCCGATCTTCTCGTCCGCGGCGAGCAGCTGGAGCGCGTCGGTGAGCTGGATCTCGCCACCGCGGCCCGGCTCGGTGTGTCGCAGTATGTCGAAGACCGCGGGGTCCAGGACGTACCGGCCGATGATGGCGAGGTTGCTGGGGGCGTCGGCCGGGTCCGGCTTCTCGACCAGGCCGGTGATGCGGACCACGTCGCCGTCGATGGTGGCGTCCGCGGCGGCGCAGCCGTAGAGGTGGACCTGCGAGGGGTCGACCTCCATCAGTGCGATGACGCTGCCGCCCTCGCGCTCCTGGACCTCGACCATCCGGGCCAGTAGTGCGTCGCGCGGGTCGATCAGGTCGTCGCCGAGCAACACCGCGAAGGGCTGGTCGCCCACGTGCGGAGCGGCGCACAGCACGGCGTGACCGAGGCCGCGGGGGTCGCCCTGGCGCACGTAGTGCATGGTGGCGAGGTCGCTGGACTCCTGGACCTTGGCGAGGCGTTCGGCATCGCCCTTGCGGGTGAGTGCGGACTCCAGCTCGTAGTTGCGGTCGAAGTGGTCCTCAAGGGGGCGCTTGTTACGGCCGGTGATCATCAGCACGTCGGAGAGACCCGCCGCCACGGCCTCCTCGACGACATACTGGATGGCCGGCTTGTCGACGACAGGCAGCATCTCTTTCGGGGTGGCCTTCGTAGCGGGCAGGAACCGGGTGCCGAGACCTGCTGCCGGGATGACGGCCTTGCTGATCCTGGGGTGCGACTGAGTCATGTGCAGACCCTAACGGCTGTGCACGGCCGGAAGCTGATATTCCGGTTAACTTCGTCACCAAATATGCCCATACGAGAATCGTGCGAGTCACTATGAACACCGAAAAGTCCGGAGAGGCGTCCGCGAAGAGCTCCCTGCGGCGCGAACTGCTCGCCGCGCGGGCCCTTCTGACGAAGGAGGACGCCGTCCGGGCCGCCGCGGTTCTCGCCGACGCGGCCCTCCACCTGCCCGAACTCGCGGACGCCCGCACGGTCGCCGCGTACGTCTCCGTGGGGCGTGAACCGGGCACCCGCGTCCTCCTGGAAGCGCTGCGCGGGCGCGGCGTGCGGGTGCTGCTGCCTGTCCTTCTGACCGACAACGACCTGGACTGGGCGGTCTACGAAGGTCCGGAGCGCCTGCTGCCGGCCGGGCGTGGGCTTCTTGAACCGGACGGCCCGCCTCTCGGCCCCGCCGCCGTCCTGGACGCCGACACGGTGCTGCTGCCCGGTCTGGCGGTGGACGGGGCCGGGATGCGGCTCGGGCGGGGCGGCGGAAGCTATGACCGGGTGCTGGCCCGGCTGACGGCCGCCGGGGCGCACCCGTCACTCGTCGCACTCCTGTACGACGACGAGGTGGTCGCGCGGGTCCCCTCGGAACCGCACGACCACCCCGTGGACGCCGTGGTCACACCGGCCGGAGCGCGGCGCTTCGTGAACCCTCTGTAGCGCTACGGTTCCAGCTTCAGCGTGTCGACGGTGGACGCGTCGACCGCGTCCGTCCCGAAGGACCAGTCGAGCAGTTCGCCGTCGACCCACTTGTCGGTCTGGTCGGTGTAGTGCGCGTTGAACGCGTGCCCGGAGGCCCCGCTGAGGTTGATCCAGCGGGACTTGTCCCAGTCCCCCACATTGACGACCATGCGCATCGACGGCACCCAGACGACCTCGTAGCCGCTCGCCGCGTTCCAGCCGGTGGCGTTGACCGCCGCTTCGCCGCCGCCGAGGTTCCAGGGGCCGCGGTTGAGCGCCCGCTGGAGCAGGCCGGGGCCTTCGGTGCCGAGCGTCTGGTTCTTCAGCGTCAGCCGGTGCAGCCGGCCCCAGCTCCAGGTGGAGATGTTCTTGCCGAGCTTGGCCGTCAGCTCCCAGCGCGCGTCCTCCATCGCCCGGGCGAACAGGTCGTCCCGGCTCTCCAGGGCGCCCTCGCGGCCCCGGGCGGGGGCCTTCCACCACTCGTTGTCCTGGTCGTCCACGATGTCGCGGACCACCTGGAACCAGCGGTCGCCGCCGTCCGGCTGCGCGGTGTCGCCGTCGCGCTGGCCGCACTCGCGGACGAGCTTCTTCTGCTGGTCGGCCGGGCCACTGTTCTTGGCCGGCGGCACATTGATGCAGTCGCCCTCGACGCGCATCTCCTTGGGCAGCTTGTTGCCGAAGGAGAGCTTCAGAATGTTGCGCCAGACACCGTTGAAGTACGCGGCGGCGGCCGAGTCGGGTTCCTGGGTGTAGTCCCAGCCCTCCAGCAGCTTCTGGGCCTCGCGGACGCTCGGGTCGGAGATGTTGATCTTCTTCAGCTCGGGCACCAGCAGCGCGGCGATCTCGCTGAAGTTGTCCATCTGCATCTTCTGCATGTCATCGGTCGAGACCTTCTCGCCGCCCTTGATCTTCTGGGCGAGGAGGTCGTTGATCCGCTGGCTGCGGGCGCCGTAGCCCCAGTCCTTGGTCAGGAGGTGGGGGTACTTCTTCTCGTCGATGACGGCCTGGTTGGCGGTGACGATGTAACCGCGGTCCGGGTTGTACTCGTAGGGCAGCTCGTCGAAGGGGATGTAGCCCTTCCACGCGTACCGCGGGTCCCAGCCCGGCGCCGGGGCCGTTCCGTCGAAGCCCTCGGAGCGGACCGGGATCTTGCCCGGGGCCTGGTAGCCGATGTTGCCGTCGGTGTCGGCGTAGATGAGGTTCTGCGAGGGGACCTCGAACTTCTCGGCGGCCGCCCGGAAGGCCGTGAAGTCCTTGGCCCGGTTGAGCGCGAAGATCGCGTCCATGGACTTGCCGGGCTCCAGCGCGGTCCACTTCAGCGCCACCGCGTAGCCGTCGGCCCGGTCGGGGGCGGCGTTGCCGACGGGGGCCTTCTGGCCGACCTTGTCGAGTTCCTTGCTGCGGTCGGAGACCAGGGGCCCGTTGTTCGTCGCACGGACCGTGATCTTCCGGTCCTTGCCGCCGGCGACCTTGATGGTCTCCTCGCGGGTCTTGAACTCCTTGGTCCTGCCGTCGTACAGGTAGCCGTCGTCGGAGACCTTCTCCAGGAAGAGATCGGTGACGTCCGCGCCCAGGTTGGTGAGGCCCCAGGCGATGTCCTGGTTGTGACCGATGATCACACCGGGCATGCCGGAGAACGTGTAGCCGGCCGTGTCGTACTGGCAGGCCTCGGAGAGCTCCCGGCAGTGCAGCCCCATCTGGTACCAGAGGGAGGGCAGCATCGGCGCGAGGTGCGGGTCGTTCGCGAGCAGCGCCTTGCCGGACGTCGTGTGCTTGCCGTCGACGACCCAGGAGTTCGAGCCGATGCCGTTGCCGTTCGGGCCGAGCAGCGCCGGGATCGCGTCGAGGGTGTCGGAGAGCGCGGAGAGCTGGGTGTTCAGGCCTTCGGTGGCGCCCTCGGGGGTCGGGGAGCCGATGCTGTCCGACGGGGTCGCCTCGGGGTCGAACTTCCCGGTGACCGGGGAGATCGCGCCCTGCTCGACGATCGGCTTGTGCTGCTTGTACGGGTAGCCGGGGTACAGGTCCTCGATCTGGTCCTGGTCGAGGCGGCTGGTCAGCAGCGAACGGTCGATCTCGTCCTGCATGTTGCCGCGCAGGTCCCAGGCCATCGCCTTGAGCCAGGCCACCGAGTCGACCGGGGTCCACTCACCGGGCTTGTAGTCGTTGGTCAGACCCAGCGCCGCGTACTCGACCGAGATGTCCCGGCCTTCCTTGCCCTTCAGATACGCGTTGACTCCCTCCGCGTACGACTGGAGGTTCTTCTTGGTGCTCTCGTCGAGGACCTCGTCGTACTCCTTCTGCGCCACCTGCCGCCAGCCGAGCGTGCGCAGGAAGGAATCGGTCTCCACCTGTCCGGAACCGAACATCTCGGAGAGCCGGCCGGACGTCATGTGCCGCCGGACGTCCATCTCCCAGAAGCGGTCCTGGGCCTGGACGAAGCCCTGGGCGCGGAAGAGGTCGGCGTCGGAGTCCGCGTAGATCTGCGGAATTCCGTAGGAGTCACGTTTGACCTCGACGTCGCCGGTAAGGCCATCGAGCGTGATCGACCCGGTGGTCTGCGGGTACGAGGCCCGCACGGTGGACACGGACCAGTACGCCCCGAACCCGACACCCGCGACGAGTGCCAGCACCAGGACGAGCACGATCAGGCGGGCGCGTCGCCCCTTCTTCCTGCCGGATTTCTTCGCGTCGGAAGGGCCGGAAGAGTCGGTTGTGTTGGCGGGCATCGCTGTCCTTCGAGGGGCAGGGTGGTCCTGGGAGTGCAGGAGCAACCATAGGCGCAGCGGAGAAGCCACTCGGACGCGGTATAGGGATGCATCCATTTGCGTCTCCCTCGCACGAACGTGCGTCTCCCTCGCGCGAACACTCGAAGCCGTCAAGGAACCGTTAACGATTAGGTAAGGTAACGAAGTACCTGGCTGCCGGTGGACGATCCGGCAGGCGCACGCAGGGAAGGAACGGACCCTGACTGTCCACGCGCTCAACGAACTCCTGCTCGTCTGCTCGCTCGTCCTGCTCGTCGCCGTGGTGGCGGTACGGATCTCCTCGCGCAGCGGGCTCCCCAGCCTGCTCCTGTATCTCGGCATCGGGATCGCCCTGGGACAGGACGGCATCTTCGACGTCCAGTTCGACAACGCCGAGCTGACGCAGGTGTTCGGCTACGCCGCCCTGGTCGTCATCCTGGCCGAGGGCGGGCTGGGGGCGAAGTGGAAAGAGGTCAGACCCGTCCTGCCCGCGGCCGCGGTGATCTCGACCGTCGGCGTCGGCATCAGCGTGGGCGTCACCGCCTCGGCCGCGCACTACCTCGTCGGCCTGGAGTGGCGCCAGGCGCTCATCATCGGAGCGGTCGTCTCCTCCACCGACGCGGCAGCGGTCTTCTCCGTGCTGCGCAAGGTGCCCCTGCCGCACCGGGTCAACGGGGTCCTGGAAGCCGAGTCGGGGTTCAACGACGCTCCCGTCGTCATCCTGGTCGTCGCGTTCTCCGCAGTCGGCCCGGTCGAGCACTGGTACGTCCTGGTCGCGGAGATCGCCATGGAGCTGGCCATCGGAGCCGCGATCGGCGTCGCGGTGGGCTGGCTGGGGTCCCTGGCGCTGCGGCACGTGGCCCTGCCCGCCTCCGGCCTCTACCCGATCGCCGTGATGGCCATCGCGGTTTCCGCCTACGCGGCGGGTGCCATGGCCCACGGCAGCGGGTTCCTCGCCGTCTACCTGGCCGCGATGATCCTCGGCAACTCCAAGCTGCCGCACTGGCCCGCCACCCGCGGCTTCGCCGACGGGCTCGGCTGGCTCGCCCAGATCGGCATGTTCGTGCTGCTCGGCCTGCTGGTGACCCCGCACGATCTGATCGGCGACTTCTGGCCGGCCATCGTCGTGGGCCTGGTGCTGACCGTGGTGGCGCGACCCCTGTCGGTCTTCGTGAGCCTCGCGCCGTTCCGGCTGCCGGCCCGCGAGAAGGTCCTCATGTCGTGGGCCGGGCTGCGGGGGGCGGTGCCCATCGTCCTGGCGACCATTCCGATGGTGTCCGGGGTGGAGGGCAGTACAAGAATCTTCAACATCGTCTTCGTCCTGGTCATCGTCTACACCCTGATCCAGGGCCCGACACTGCCCTGGGTGGCGAACAGGCTGAACATCGCCGACGATCCGTCCGAGGCCGATGACCTGGGCGTCGAATCCGCCCCGCTGGAGCGGCTGCGCGGGCACCTGCTCTCGGTCACCATCCCCACGAAGTCGAAGATGCACGGCGTGGAGGTCAGCGAGCTCCGGCTGCCGGCCGGCGCCGCGGTGACGCTGGTGGTCCGGGAGGACAAGAGCTTCGTGCCGTCACCGGCGACGGTGCTGCGGCGCGGGGACGAGCTGCTGGTGGTGGCCACCGATCCGGTGCGAGACAGGACGGAGGAACGGCTGCGGGCGGTCGGCGAGGGCGGCAAGCTGGCAGGCTGGCTGGGCACGGGCGGGCCCCCCGCTTCCGGCACACCTGGTGCGGCGGGCCCCCATGGCGGGTCCGCCATCCCTCAGGCGATGAAGCTGGCCAAGAAGCTCGGCGGCGCCAGTGCCAACGGAAGCGGGAGTGGAAGCGGTACGAGGACCCGCTCCTGAGCCCCTGGATGCCCTGAGCGCACTGAGTGCGCCGAGTGCTCTCTTGAGGCGACAACACAGGCGACCAGCGAAGAACGCGTCGCAGATCACAGGCTGATACGGAAGTCCTGTGCGCAATCACAGGCACACGCGACTTCATGCCTGTAGCATGAAGGCAAACCTGATCGACCAACTCTGTCTGAAGCAGAGCTGGCGCGACCGTATGGCGGTCGTGGTGTCTCTTCGCCCGGCGTTTCTTCGCCGATTGCAGCGAGTCGCCCGGCATCTACCGCAGTTCCGCGCGAAGAGGACAGCTCTCGGCCGCTTCCGTCCGGCCCGCCCCACAAAGGCGCCGGGAAGCAGGGCTACCAGGCGGCAGAAAGGCAAGGACCGTGGCAACCACGGTCTCCGACCGCCCCGGATACGGGCAACTGCTGCGCACCCCCGGCGTGTGGACCTTCCTCCTCCCGGGCTTCGCCGCACGGCAGCCCTTCGCGATGCTCACCATCGGCATCGTCCTCCTCGTGCAGCACACGACCGGCTCGTACGGCAGCGCGGGCGCCGTCGCGGCGGTCTCCGGCGTCTCCATGGCGCTGTTCGCCCCGCAGAGCGGCAAGCTCGCCGACCGCTTCGGGCAGCGCTCCGTCCTGCTCCCCGGGGTCCTCCTCCACACCGTCTCCGTGAGCGCCCTGACCGTGCTGGCGCTGGCGGACGCACCCCTGTGGGCTCTGTTCGTCGCCGCCGTGCCGACCGGTGCGTCGATCCCGCAGATCGGCCCCATGGTGCGGGCCCGCTGGGCGGCGATGCTGGGGGCGGCCCCCGACCGGCCCGCCTCTCCGCTGATGTCCACCGCGGCCGCGTTCGAGTCGGTGACGGACGAGTTCACGTTCGTCCTGGGCCCGGTGATCGTCACCGCGCTGTGCACCGGCGTGCACCCGGCGGCCGGACTGATCACGGAAGCCGCCCTGACCCTGGTCGGTGGCCTGCTCTTCGCCGCGCAGCGCGCCACCCAGCCCGCGCCCCGCAACGCGGCCACCGCGGCCGAACCGCACGCCTCGGCGCTCTCCGTACCGGGCGTGCGCGTCCTGGCCATCGCCTTCCTGGGAATCGGTGCGGTCTTCGGCGGGATGCAGGTCTCGCTGACCGCGTTCTCCGAGGAGATCGGCCACCCCGGGGTGAACGGTGTGCTCTACGGGATCTTCGCGGCGGGCAACATGCTGGCCGGTATCGCCTGCGGCGCCATCGCCTGGAAGAGCAGCCCGCGCCGCCGGCTGATCGTCGGGTACGTGGCACTGACCCTGACCGCGTCCGGCCTGTGGGCCGTGCACTCGGTGCCGCTGCTGGCCGGGCTCGGCCTGCTGGTCGGCCTCTGCATCGCCCCGGCGCTGATCAGCGGCTACACCCTGGTCGAGTCGCTGGTGCCCGCCACCGCCCGCACCGAGGCCTTCACCTGGCTGACGGGCGCCGTGGCGCTCGGCCAGGCGGCGGCCGTGACGGTGGCGGGGCAACTCGCCGACGCCCATGGTTCGAGCACCGGATTCCTGGTGCCTCTGGCCGGAACCGCACTGGCCCTGGTGACCCTGCTGACCCTGCGCTCACGGCTGACTCCCCGGTCCCCGGGACGCACCGTGGCACGTGGGATCGGTCACCGCGAGCCGGTCACAGTGGACTGATTCAACGGAATACGTCAGTATGGAGCGTCGTTAGCACTCATTGAGTGAGAGTGCCAGGAGGAGCAAGTGCCGACCTATCAGTACCAGTGCACCGAGTGCGGCGAGGGCCTCGAGGCGGTGCAGAAGTTCACCGATGATGCCCTGACCGTGTGCCCGAGCTGCGACGGACGCCTCAAGAAGGTGTTCTCCGCGGTCGGCATCGTCTTCAAGGGTTCCGGTTTCTACCGGAACGACAGCCGCGGCTCCTCGTCGAGCAGCACGCCGGCGCCGGCGACCTCGAAGTCGTCCGACTCCGCGTCGTCCTCGTCGTCGGGTTCGGACACGAAGGCGAGCGCGTCGTCGTCCTCTTCGTCCGGCTCCTCCTCGTCGTCGGCCTCCGCGCCGGCCGCGTCGAGCGGTACGACGGCCGCCTGAGCCCGCGTACGCTCCACCCGCTTTCCCACCGGACCCCGCCGAGGCCACTCGGCGGGGTCCGGGCGTCTGCCCCGGAAAACTCTTCCGGATACGGTGACGGCATGGCGAACGCACATACGGAAACGAGCTCCGGTACGGGTACGGCGAGTACCGAGGGTTCCGCGGAGATCGGTGTCATCGGCGGCTCGGGCTTCTACTCCTTCCTGGAGGACGTCACCGAGGTCTCCGTGGACACCCCCTACGGGAAGCCGAGCGACTCGGTCTTCCTCGGCGAGCTCGGCGGCCGGCGGGTGGCCTTCCTGCCCCGCCACGGACGCGGCCACCACCTGCCGCCGCACCGCATCAACTACCGGGCCAACCTGTGGGCGCTGCGCTCCGTCGGGGTCCGGCAGGTGCTCGGGCCGTGCGCGGTGGGCGGGCTGCGCCCGGAGTTCGGGCCGGGGACCCTGCTCGTCCCCGACCAGCTGGTGGACCGCACCAAGGCCCGTGTACAGACCTATTACGACGGTGAGCCCCTGGCCGACGGGACCGTGCCGAACGTCGTGCACCTGGGCTTCGCCGACCCGTACTGCCCCGAGGGGCGCAAGGCCGCACTCGCCGCGGCTCGCGGGCGCGACTGGGAGCCGGTGGACGGCGGCACCCTGGTGGTGGTCGAGGGCCCCCGCTTCTCGACCCGCGCGGAATCGCGCTGGCACGCGGCGATGGGCTGGTCGGTCGTGGGCATGACGGGGCACCCCGAAGCGGTCCTCGCCCGGGAGCTGGGCCTCTGCTACACCACGATGACCCTGGTGACCGACCTGGACGCGGGCGCCGAGGCGGGTGAGGGCGTCTCGCACGAGGAGGTGCTCCAGGTGTTCGCGGCCAACGTGGACCGGCTGCGGTCGGTGTTGTTCGACGCGGTGGCCGGGCTGCCGAAGACCGAGAGCCGCAACTGCACATGCGCTCACACGCTGGACGGGATCGACACCGGGATCGCGCTGCCGCAGTAAGGGGTCGCCGCTGCTTCGGCGGGGCGGTGTCACCGGAACGGGTGACGGAGTTTTCCACAGTGCGGGTGCTGTCCACAGGCGTCAGCGGGATCTGCGCGGACGGTGGAAAGTGAGGGGAGTTCGGCCGGATCAACCGGGCCGGACTCCCCTTTCCCTTGCGCTCGTCCGCCAGATTCCAGGTGGTGCCATGTCCCCGTCCCCGTCCCCGTCCCCGTCCCCGTCCACGTCCACGTCCCGGCCCTCGTATGCCAGGCCCCCATACACCAGGCCCCCGGCACCGGTGCCCGCGCCGTGCGGGGTGGGGCCGTTCGCACCCCTGCGCGTGCGGGGAGGCGGCGCGGACCGACTGCGTCGGATAGTGCGCCGGCAGCGGCGTGCGGCGGCTGCCGGGCTCGCGCTGGCGGGTGCCGCACTGGCCACCACCGGCCTGAGCAGCGCCGACGGAGGGGCCGGCGCACCGGACGCTCCGCCGGGGGCCGGCCGGTCGTCCGAGCGGCTGGTCTCCGCGCCGGTCCGGATCGCGGACCCGGAGACGGTACGGCTGCTGCGACCGGGGGACCGGATCGATGTGATCGCGGTCGGTGATACGGGCGGGGGCGACGCGCGCGTGGTGGCTCGGGGGGTGCGCGTGGCGAAGGTGCCACGGACAGCCTCAGGACCCGACGGCCACGCGGCGGGCGGTATCGGCGAAGCGGGGGCCGGGGCGCTGGTGATGTTGTCCGTGGAGCGGTCGACGGCCACGGCGCTGCTCGGCGCGGGTGCTTCGGGGCGGCTGGCCGTGGCGGTGTCCGATGCGAACTGACGCCCTCTCACGTCACCCGTGGGAATTAGCGGATTGGACAGTGCCGTCTTCGCCTGCCTTAGGTGGCGGAGCAGTTCGCTCCCCCTACCGCACACGCGAAAGAAGGCTCACCTGTGAGCGAGAAGAAGGTCAGTCTGCTGGACGGCTTCAAAGCCTTCCTTACGCGCGGCAATGTGATCGACCTCGCGGTGGCTGTCGTCATCGGCGCCGCGTTCACCAACATCGTGAACGCGGTCGTCAAGGGCGTCATCAACCCCCTGGTCGGGGCGTTCGGAACCCAGGACCTGGACAGCTACAGCTCCTGCCTCCAGGGCCCCTGCACGACGGACCCGAGGACCGGGGAGATGGACGGGATCGAGATCCTGTGGGGATCGGTGCTCAGCGCCGCCCTCAGCTTCCTGATCACGGCTGCCGTCGTGTACTTCCTGATGGTGCTGCCGATGGCCAAGTACCTCGCCAGGCGGGCGGCGATGCAGGCCGCCAAGGAAGGCGTCCAGGAGACGCTCGAGGTGAGCGAGCTGGAGGTGCTGAAGGAGATCCGCGACGCCCTCCTCACGCAGCGCACCGGTGGCGCACCCGGCGCCCATGGGCCGGACTCGGGCGACGGCCCGGGCGGGACCGGCGGGGCCGTCGCGGGCCCGCGCGAGGATCGCTAGTCCTCCGAGCGGCTGCTCAGATGTGGTGGGGCGGCTTCTCGTCCAGGAAGCGCGCGAGGTCCGCGGCGCTGCCGCCGGTGAGAGGCCGCTCGCCCCACCCCTGGTCCGTATCGTCCGCGGACTGCCGGTCCAGCGGATCGTCGAAGACCAGAACCGGCTTGGGCTTCGGTTCCTGTGGCGGCTGCTCCTGTGGCTGCTGCTGCTTCGCGTCTCGCGGGCGGGGGGCGGGGGCGGCGCTCATGTCTCCAGGGTACGGCGGTCCACCACGAGGTGTGAGCCACCGTGGATCCGGGCGGCGGACGTCAGCGGTCCTTGGGGTCGATGAGCCACAGGCCGAGCACTACGAGGAACGACAGACAGAGGAAGCCGGCCCCCCACCAGGCCGTGCCGGTGTTGCCTTCCATCCATGCGTCGATCAGGACCGTCAGTCCCCAGAGCTGGCCTATGACGACGGTCATGGCCAGGGTGAGCCGGGCGGTCAGCTTCGAGGAGCGCTCGGGGTTCTGGTCGGTGCCCGCTCCGGGCCCGGGGCCGGTGTGCCGGACGCGGGGGTCCCCGTATCCGCTGGTGGGGCGGATCTGCGGATACCGCTCGTGGACGGGCCGGTTCAGCTCGGGGTCGGCGCTGCCCGGGTGGTACGTGGGGTAGTGGCTGCCCGGGGGCGGCAGCGGCCGCTCGGGGTGCGGGGTGTCGTTCATGCCCGCCTGCCCGGGTTCTCGACGGTAGCCCCGACGGCCCGGGGCGGGGATTCGGCTCCGCCGCCGATGTCGGGGCAGCCGATACGGGCGGCGAGATCGGGTCGCTCGCCGCCGAGCCGGCGGCAGAGCCCTCCCTCGACGCTCTCGCCGGAGCGGGTGGTGCCCACGGCCCAGACGCTTCCGTCGTCCTGCTCGATGACCACGACCTTGGGCAGCCCCCGGGGCGGCGGTCCGGCGGTGACCTCGCCGGACCGGGCATCGAAGATTCCTTCGTGGCACGGGCAGTACAGCTCGCCCTCGCTGCCGCGGTCCTTGCGCCAGAGGACGGCGCAGGCGAGGTGGGTACAGACGGCGGAGTAGCCGACGAGGGTGCCGTCGTCGAGGCGGACGGCGACGGCCCGGTCCTCCTCGCCCGGATAGCGGAAGGCGATCGACTCGCCGGGCAGGAGTTGCCCGGCGACGCGCTTCGCCTCGGGGGCCCCGCCCTCCTCGCCGTGGCGGTGGAGGATGCCCGCGGCCACCCCGATGCCGCCGACGGCGAGACCGCCGGAGACGGTGGTGACGATCCGGAGGTAGTCCCGCCGGGTGGTGAGGGAGTCTGCGGCGATCCGGTCCTGGAGCGCCTCGCGGGGGTCTCCCCCGGCGGGGTGCTCGCCACCGGCCTGCTGATCGGTGGCGCTCATCGGCGGACGTCCTTCCCGTTGATCTCGACGACGGGAAAACCTCCGGGGACCGGCCACTGGACCCGTTCGGCGGGGACGACCATGGCCACGCCGGTGCGGACCTCGGTCTCGCCGAAGACGAAGGTGTCGGCGACCTGGACGCCGGGGCGCTCCGCCTGGAGCTCCTCGACGGTTCCGTAGAAGAGGGCTCCGGTCGGGCAGACGGTGGCGCACATGGGGGCGAGGCCGTAGGCGGTGCGGTCGTAGCAGAGGTTGCACTTCATCTGCAGCTTCGCCTGGAGGTCGATCTTCGGTACGCCGAAGGGGCAGGCGTTGACGCAGTTGGAGCAGCCGATGCAGCGGGTGGTGTCGGCCTGCTGCACCACGCCGTCGGCGGTCACCAGGATCGCGTCGGCGGGACAGACCTCGGCGCACGGGGCGACCGGGTCCTCACAGTGCATGCAGACGGTGGGGAGGGAGGCGACGGAGCGGCCCTCGTCGGTGTAGTCGAGGTGGATCATCGATGTGCCGCGGTGCGAGTCGCATTCGCGGCAGGCGGAGACACAGGCCTGGCAGCCGATGCAGCGCCCCGGGTCGATGAAGATCGTTCTGCCCATCATGGGGATCAGCTCCTCTCCGAGGTGCCGCGGCCCTGGGGGGCCGTGGGAGGCAGCGGGTCGGTACGGGAGACCTGGGTCTCCGGGTGGGCGACATGGCCGGGGGCGACCGGGGGTGCGGGGACCTCGTCGATCCGCTCGGCGTGCTCGATGCGGCAGGCGCACACCGTGTACTCGGGGATCTTGGAGCGGGGGTCGAGGGCGTCGATGGTGAGGGCATTGGCCGCGGTGGGGACGGGCCAGTGGTAGGGGACGAACACGGTGTCGGGGCGGATCGCCTCGGTGACGAGGGCGGGGAAGACCTCGCTGCCGCGCCGGGTGACGACGCGGACGGGCTCACCGTTGCGGAAGCCGTGCGAGGTGTGGATCTCGGCCCAGGGACGGGGGGTCTGTTCGACGAGGGCGCCGAGCCTGCGGGTCTGGTTGCCGGAGAGGAAGTGGGCGACGGTGCGACCGGTGGTGAGGGACATGGGGTGCTCGTCGTCGTACGGATCCATCGGCGGGTGCCATTCGACGACCTGGAGGTGGATCCTGCCGTCGGGGTGGTAGGTCTTCCCGTCCTCGAAGAGCCGGGGGGTGCCGGGGTGGTCGGTGGTGGGGCAGGGCCAGGCGATGCCGCCGGTCTCCTCCAGCCGTTCGTAGGTGATGCCGTAGTAGTCGTTGACGGTGCCGGCGGAGGCGACGCGCAGCTCGTCGAAGACCGACCGGGAGTCGGGGAAGTCGAATTTGTCGCCGACGCCGAGCCGTCGGGCGAGTTCGCACATGGCCCAGGTGTCGGTGCGGACGCCGGGCGGCGGGTCCTGGGCCTTGTTGTGCTTGACCACGCGGGCTTCCGCGTTGGCCATCACCCCTTCGTCCTCGGCCCAGGTGGTGACCGGGAATACGACATGGGCGTTGGCGGCGGTCTCGGAGAGGAAGAAGTCGAATTGCGCGTGGAACTCGGTGGTGTCGTACCCCTCCTTTACCACCCGGTAACTGGGCAGGGAGACGAAGAGGTTGTTGCAGATGCCGATCAGGCCGCGGATCTCACGGCGCCGCATCTGCCACACCTTTTCCATCATGGAGGTCCCGGCGAGCGGGAGTTCGGACTCCTCGATGCCCCAGATCTCGCAGATCTGGCGGCGGTGCTCCTCGTTCATGATGGAGCGTCCGCCGGGGAGGAGGTCGGACTTCTGACCGTGCTCGCGTCCGCCCTGCCCGTTGCCCTGGCCGGTGATGGTGCCGTAGCCGGCGCCGGGTTTGCCGATGTGGCCGGTGGCGGTGCAGAGGTTGATCACGGAGAGGCAGTTCTCGACGCCCCTGCGAGTGGTGCTCGATGCCCCGGGCGTGCCAGGCCATGGCATTGGGCGCGCGGGCGAAGGTCCGGGCGACCTGGACGATCTGCTCGGCGGGGATCCCGCAGATCGCGGCGGCGCGGGAGGGCGGGTACTCGGCGGCCTTGGCCTTGACCTCCTCCCAGCCGGTGGCATGGGCGGCGAGGTAGTTCTCGTCGGTGAGCCCTTCCTCGATGACGACGTGCAGGACGGAGGTGAAGAAGGCGGAGTCGGTGCCGGGCTTGAGGGCGACGTGGATGTCT
This sequence comes from Streptomyces sp. SM11, assembly GCF_002910905.1. GTDB lineage: Bacteria > Actinomycetota > Actinomycetes > Streptomycetales > Streptomycetaceae > Streptomyces. The sequence continues at coordinate 28,634 of NZ_NEUE01000210.1, forward strand.
GCGGTCCGGGCGATGGCGGTCTCGCGCGGGTCGATGACGATGAGGCAGGCCCCGCGGTCCCGGGCTCCCCAGACGTACTGGGTCATCACGGGAAAGCACTCGCCGACGTTGGAGCCCGCGATGAGCAGGCAGTCGGTGAGGAGGATGTCGGAGAAGGGGTTGCCGGCCCGGTCGATGCCGAAGGCCAGCTTGTTGGCGCCCGCCGCGCTGACCATGCAGAGGCGGCCGTTGTAGTCGACGTGCCGGGTCTTGAGCGCGACCCGGGCGAACTTGCCCACCAGATAGGTCTTCTCGGAGAACAGGCTGGCCCCGCCGAGGAGCCCGAAGGCGTCATTGCCGTGCGCCTGCTGGATGCGCCTGATCTCGGAGACGGTGAAGTCGAGCGCCTCGTCCCAGGAGACCTCGCGGAAGGCCTCGTCGCGGGAGCGGCGCATCAGCGGGGCGGTGAGCCGGTCGGGGTGGTTGACCTGCTGGTAGGCGTTGATGCCCTTGGGGCACAGCCGCATCCGGTTGATGTCGTGGTTGCGGGGTTCGACGCCGAAGACCTTGCCGCCGCGGTCGACGCGCAGATACATCCCGCACTGCACGCCGCAGAAGCAGCAGTGGGTCGGCACGAGCGTCTCGCCGTTCTGGTCGGCGTGCCACTGGTCGGCCGGGATGCCGCCGGCGTCCCGGAAGGCGCGGGTGCCGGGTGGAGTGAGGGAGGGGTCCAGGGGGATGAAGGTGCGGCGTTCGGCAGCAGCTCGCGGATCCGCGGTCGATTGAAGCCCTTCTTCACATCGGAGAGGTAGGCGCTGCCGCGCAGCACCCGCTTGCAGCGCGGGCAGTACTCGGCCCAGGAGTCGAAGCCGAGCCGGAGGTCGCGCATGGTGCCGCGCAGGTTCTCGACATAGGGCCCGGTGTCGATGGGTTCTTCGCAACGGCGGCAGACGAACACCTCGTCGTCCTTGCGGCCGGTGTACTTGAACAGCTGCATGCCGACCGCGGCCGGGCGCTGGACGATGTGGAAGAACTTGCCGAACGGGATGTAGATGAGGGTGAAGACCACCGACACCATGTGCAGGATCGCCAGGAACTGGTAGCCGCCACCGTGCAGGAAGAGCGAGGAGAAGGTGAGCAGCAGGCCCGTCACGGAGATGACGATGAGCGCGATCAGCGGCACCAGGTCGTAGGCGAAGCGCTGGCCGGTGGCGGCGCCGCGGTCCTTCATCCGGCGCCACAGGAAGTACGAGGCGCCGGGGATGACGAGGACGGCGGCGATGTCCAGGCCGTGGAACATCAGCCAGCCGAGGATGGAGAGCGAGTCGAAGCCGAGGGTCTTGAAGCCCCAGATCCGCATCTCGTAGCCGGGTCCCGAGCCGCTGCCGGAGGTGAAGGTGAACCAGCCCCAGGTGAGCGGGAAGGTGATCAGGGCGGCGAGGACACATCCCCAGAAGATCAGCTGGTGGCGGCCCAGCGGGCGTGGGAGCGGGCGCCGAGGAACTTCTGGAAGCCCAGAGAGGTGGCGATCATCTTCGGCAGGGTGGTGGGGGCTCTGCGGAAGTTGTCCAGGGAGAAGAGGCTGCGCCAGCCCTGTTCGAAGAGGCGCCGGGCGCCGGGGGCGGAGACCCAGACGATGTACCGGTAGGCGACGCCGAAGGCGAGGAAGACCGTCGCGACGGCATAGGGGAGGAGGGCCGAGTCGAAGGTGCGGAGCATGCGGCTGCCGAGCACGATCGCGAGGACCAGCAGGGCGGAGACAGCCACCCCGGCGAGCGTGGCCCGGGTGGTGACGGACCGGGGGCCGGTCGCGGCGGGGGGCGTGGCCACGGCGCCGCCGGAGGCGTGGGGCTCGGCTGCTGCGGTGGCTTCTGAGGGCTCGGTCACCCGGCCACCGTAGGATTGTTGGGCCGATTGAACCCGTTTCAGGGGGTGGAAGGGGGAGCGGGTCGCCCGGACAGTCGCACGGGTTGCCTTGCCGCGGCCGGCTCCGCGCCCCTCACCTGTGCGGGGGCTCGCACACCGCCCCTTGATCGCCGGTACGTTCGAGCCGCATTCGGCCCGCGCTCCCCGCGGGCCCCGATCCCGACCCGAGGAGCCGCATGATGACCTCCGTGGACCCCGTGGACCCCGTGGACCCCGCGGCCGAGGCAGGGGCCCCCGGGCGCCCGCCCCTCCTGGACGCCCTGACCGATGTGACCGGCATCCGTGTCGGTCACGCCGAGGTCGCCGGTGCGGGCGCGTTGAGCGGCACGACCGTCGTCCTGGCGCCCGAGGGCGGGGCCGTGGCCGCCGTGGACGTACGGGGCGGCGGGCCGGGGACGCGGGAGACGGACGCGCTGGACCCACGCAATCTGGTGCAGCGGGTCGACGCCGTCGTCCTCACGGGCGGCAGTGCGTACGGGCTCGACGCCGCGTCCGGCGTGATGGCCTGGCTGGAGGAGCAGGGCCGGGGTGTCCGGGTCGGCGCCGGACCCGGTCGGGTGGTCCCGGTCGTTCCGGCCGCCGCCCTCTTCGACCTGGGCCGGGGTGGCGACTGGCGGGCCCGCCCCGACGCGTCGACCGGCCGCGCGGCGGTCGAGGCCGCGGCCGCCACGGAACCCGGGGAGCCCGTCACCGAGGGCTGCGTGGGCGCGGGCACCGGTGCGGTGGCCGGGCAACTCAAGGGTGGCATCGGCACGGCGAGCACCCGCCTCCCCTCCGGGGTCACGGTGGCCGCCCTCGTCGCGGTGAACGCGGCGGGCTCGGTGGTCGATTCCCGGACCGGGGTGCTGTTCGGGGAGTACGGGGCCGGGGAGCCGCCGGCGTACCCTCCGGCCCGGATCCACGCTGCGGCGGAGCGGCGTCTCGCGCGGCAGCGGGAGGCGATGGAGGCGGCCGGGGACGGGGCCCCGCCGTTCAACACGACGATCGCGGTCGTCGCCACGGACGCGGACCTGACCCGGGCACAGGCCCAGAAACTGGCGGGCACCGCACACGACGGCCTGGCCCGCGCGGTGCGCCCGGTCCATCTGCTGACCGACGGGGACACCGTGTTCACGCTGGCCACCGGACAGGTGCGGGTGCCGCCTGGGGACCCGGTCGCCGTCAACGAGATCCTGGCGGCGGGCGCCGACGTCCTGGCGCGGGCGATCGTGAAGGCGGTGCGCGCGGCCCGGAGCGCCGAGGGGCCGGGCGGCAGGCTCCTCTCGTACACGGAGTTGTACGGAAGCCGGGTATCGCCAGACGCTCCTTAGGGCCTGATCCGCACGACAGGCATCAGGGGGCGCGCGGCGCGAGCGAGGGGCGCACGGGCGGCCGACTCGCCACCTGCGCAAGGGAGTTCATCCCAACTGCCCGAAATACACCAGGAACAAGCGGGGAACTTTCCGCATGCGCCCTACGTTTTTATCAACCCTGGTCGCGATGCCGGACCCAGGGACTACGTTAAGCACGCATCAAGTAACACGCGGCGACGGCCTGGAGACACCACCTTGAGCGATCCGTACGAGACAACCGAGCACCACCTCGACCGACTCCTGCGACGCGCCCTCAACTCCTTCGACCTTCCCGACAGTACGGTCGACCGCCTCGGCACAGCGCTCGCCCACAGCAGTTCGCTGCACTCGTCGCACCACAGCTCCGTGCTGCACCGCGAGACCTACCGTCACACGTATCTCCTCGCCGACGGCTCCGCCCTGACCCTGTGGGAACTGGTGCACAGCGGAGGCCGGGACCTGCGGACCCCGCGCCGGCACGAGCTGTACGACGAGGAGGGCGACGCCCGCATCGCCGCGTCCCGGCTGGCCGGGAGCTTCTCCGACTCCCCGGTCTTCGGCGACGAGGGGGTGCAGGAGGCACAGGGGGATCTGGAGATGCTGACACTCCTGATGTCCGCCCCTCCGGCCCCGCTCCCCCGGACGTACGCGCCCGACAATTCCGCGGACCACGCCCGCCGGGTGCTGCGCCGCGCGGAGAACGCCGACCGGCCGGGCGAGCAGCGGACGGGGCTGCTCCGGTCCGCCTTCGCCCACCACATCACCCAGATCTTCGGGCGTCAGTGCCACGTCGACGGCCGGACTGCCGGATTCACGCTCTACGAACACGCGTTCCTGCTGCTGGACGGCAGCGAGACGAGCCTGTGGGAGGTCGAGCACACGGCGACGCCCGACGGCCGCCATATGTGCGAGGTGTACGAGGACGAGCACACCGCCCGTGCGGCGATGGAGAGCCGCACCCGGATCTGCTGACCCGAACCGCCGTGACCGGCCCCGACGGTTCGCCGCTGGGGCCGGTCACAGCGGGCCGGTTCCGCCGGGGCCGTCACGCCGGGCCGGAACCGCAGCCCGCGCGGGTCAGTTCGCGTCGCCCTCCGCGTGCGCGTCGCCCTCCGCGTGGGCGCGCGGCCAGGCGGGCAGTGCGAACATCACCAGGAAGATCACCGAGACCACCCCGGCCACCCACCACAGCGACTGCTGGAACGCGTCGACGAACGCCGGACCGACCGCTTCGGGGGCCAGCCGGTCGCCGATCGCGCCGAAGAAGACGACGGACACCAGGCCGAGGCCGAGCGCCGTTCCCATCTGCTGCACGGTGTTGATCAGGCCGGATGCCGAACCGGCGTGCTCCTTGGGCACTTCGGAGAGCACCGCGTCGGTCAGCGGAGCCACGATCAGTCCCATGCCCGTACCCATGACCACCAGCGGAACGGCCATCTGCCAGGACGTGATGCCCATGCCGTACTGCTCGCTCTCCCAGAGGTAGATCAGCAGCCCGGCGATCATGAGGAGCGCACCGGCCTGGAGGACCTTGCGGCCGAAGCGGGGCACCAGCTTCTGCACGGAGATCCCGGCGGCCACCGAGACGGCGACGGAGAACGGGATGCCCGTCGTACCGGCGCGCAGCACGCTCCAGCCGAGCCCCATCTGCATGTAGAGGGTCCAGACCAGGAAGAAGATGCCGAGGCCGACGCCGAAGGTCAGCTGCACGGCGATGCCGGCGGCGAAGCTCTTGACCCGGAACAGGGACAGTTCGATCAGCGGCGAGCCGTCGGTCAGCGCCTTCTCCCGCTGGTACAGGACCAGCGCCCCGAAGACGAACAGGCTGCCCACCATCGACAGATGACCCCAGAGCGGCCAGTCCAGCTCGTGTCCCCGGGTGAGCGGATAGATGAGCATCAGCATCGCCAGGGTGATCAGGGCGACGCCGACGAGGTCGAGACGGACCGCCTTGGGGGCCTTGGACTCGGTGATGAACTTCGCGCCGAGGAGCAGACCGGCGATGCCGACGGGCAGGTTGATCAGGAAGATCGGCCGCCAGCCGAGCCCGAAGAGGTCCCACTCGGTGAGCAGCGCGCCCAGCAGCGGGCCGGAGACCGCACCGAGCCCGACGATCGCGCCGAAGAGTCCGAAGACCTTGCCGCGCTCGTGCGCGGGGAACGTGGCGTGCACGATCGACAGGACCTGCGGCACCATCAGCGCGGCCGTGGCGCCCTGGAGGACGCGCGCCGCGACCAGTATCTCGGGGCTGCCCGCGAAGCCGCACAGGGCGGAGGCGAGCGTGAATCCGCCGATGCCGATGAGGAAGATCCGCTTGCGCCCGTAGATGTCGCCGAGCCGGCCGCCCGTGATCAGCCCGGCCGCGAACGCGAGGGCGTAACCGGCGGTGATCCACTGGATCGCGGAGACCGATGCCCCGGTCTCGCGCTTGATGCTGGGGATCGCGATGTTGACGATCGTGACGTCGACCAGGTCCATGAAGGCCGCGGTCATCACGATGGCGAGCGCGAACCAGCGACGCCGGTCGGCCGGGGCGGGGGTTGTCGGCGGTACCGGCGTTGTGGGCGGTACCGGCGTTGTGGGCGGTGCGAGGTGCGACGCCGCGGGCGGCGGGGGTGCGGAGGAAGGCATGGGGAGAACCTATGCAGCTATTAGGTCAGATCATGACCTGATGGTTCGGCATCCTGGAGCCATGTCCGACACCCCCGCACGACTGCTGAAGCTGCTGTCGCTCCTCCAGACCCCGCGCGAGTGGCCGGGAGGTGAGCTGGCCGAGCGGCTCGACGTCAGCCCGCGCACGATCCGCCGCGATATCGACCGGCTGCGCGAACTGGGCTACCCGGTCGAGGCCTCGCGCGGCTCGGTGGGCGGTTACCGCCTGGTGGCGGGCGCCGCCATGCCGCCCCTCCTGCTGGACGACGAGGAGGCGGTGGCCATCGCCGTGGGGCTGCGGGCCGGGGCGGGGCACGCGATCGAGGGCGTCGAGGAGGCCTCCGTACGTGCTCTGTCCAAGCTGGAACAGGTGCTCCCCTCGCGGCTGCGGCACCGGGTCTCCGCGCTCCAGAACGCCACAGTGCCGCTGACCCGGGGCGACGGCGCCACGATCGACCCGGGAACCCTGACGACGCTGGCTTCGGCGGCCACCGGGCGGGAGCGGCTGAGGTTCGCGTACCGCAGCGGCGACGGCATCCGGACGAAGCGGCAGGTCGAGCCGTACCGGCTGGTGAGCACCGGGCAGCGCTGGTACCTGGTGGCGTACGACCTCGACCGGGAGGACTGGCGTACGTTCCGGGTGGACCGGGTCGGCGAGCCGTACGCGACGGGGGCCCGGTTCGCTCCGAGGCCGCTGCCCGTCGAGGGCGCGGGGAGCGACGCGAGGAGCGGTGGCGGGGACGCGGCGAGGTTCCTGGCCCGGTCGATGAGGCGGATGCAGCCGGAGCTGCGCCTCGATGTGTGGTTCGGGGCGCCAGCGGAGTTCGTGGTGGCGCGGCTGCCCGCACATCTCGGGGCGCCCGAGCCGGACGGGGACGGCGGCTGCCGGCTGCGGTCCTCGTGCACCGACTCGCTGGAGTGGGTGGCTCTGCGGCTGGCGTTGGTGGACTGCGAGTTCTCCGTACAGGGGCCGCCGAACCTGGTCGCGTACCTGGAGGGCCTCGGCGCCCGGCTGACCCGCGCCACCGCGCTCCCGCCCCGGAAGGGTGTGGCGGGAGAGGGTCGGCTTCCGGCTGCCCCGGAACAGGGATGAGCCCCGACGCCGGGGGGGGTGGGCGCCGGGGCTCAGCTCAGGGACCGGTGAAAACCGGTCGGGTGACCGGAACGACCCGGTCGGTCAGCCGGTGCGAACCGGCTTGATGGGGAGATTACGGGTTATTGGCTCACGCCGCAGCGTCAAAGCCCGTGTCGTCAGCCATTCTCTTCAATTCGAGCAGTGCGTGCTTCTCTATCTGGCGGATCCGCTCCCGTGTGAGGCCGTGCTGCTTGCCCACCTCGGTCAGGGTCCGCTCGCGCCCGTCATCGATGCCGTACCGCATCTTGATGATCGACGCGGTCCTGTTGTCGAGCTTGCCGATCAGGTCCTCCAGCTCCTCGCTGCGGAGCAGGGTCATCACCGACTGCTCGGGCGAGACGGCGGAGGTGTCCTCCAGGAGGTCGCCGAACTGGGTGTCGCCGTCGTCGTCCACGGACATGTTGAGGCTGACCGGGTCGCGGGCCCAGTCCAGGACGTTGCCCACGCGCTCGACATTGGAATCGAGCTCGGCGGCGATCTCCGCGTGCTCCGGGTCGCGCCCGTGCTCGCGGTTGAACTCGCGCTGGACCCGGCGGATCCGGCCGAGCTCCTCCACCAGGTGGACGGGGAGCCGGATCGTGCGGGACTGGTCGGCGATGGACCGGGTGATGGCCTGCCGGATCCACCAGGTCGCGTACGTGGAGAACTTGAAGCCCTTGGCGTAGTCGAACTTCTCGACCGCGCGCACCAGGCCCGCGTTGCCCTCCTGGATCAGGTCGAGCAGCGGGAGCCCCGCGCGCGGGTAGCGGCGGGCCACGGCGACGACGAGCCGGAGGTTGGAACGGATGAATATGTCCTTGGCGCGCTCGCCCTCGGCGACCAGCGCCTCCAGCTCCTCACGCTTCGCGTCACCGGCGTCGCCCTCCGCCTCGCCGTCGAGGATCTGCTGGGCGAAGACGCCCGCCTCGATGGTCTGGGACAGGTCGACTTCCTTGGCCGCGTCGAGCAGCGGTGTGCGGGCGATCTCGTCCAGGTACATGCCGACCAGGTCGCGATCGGCGATTTCCCCGCCTCCGGCGCGAACACTGCTTGCCCGGCCGGTCCCACCGGAGGTGGTGGACGTACGACGGGCGACGGCACGGGTTGCCATGCGTGCTCCCTTAGCTGAGTAGGTCGCGACACCTTTTCGGGTGCCCTGCATCCGATGGAAACAACGACTGGAATCCGGACAGAATTCCCATGCCGCACATTCACTTTCTTGACCATGCAGTACCCTGTCCGGCGCCGACCGCTGGATTCCGCTTCCGGGATCCACCGGACGCGCAGGTCAGAGCCGGTTCCGGGACGCCCCGGCCGCTTTCCGGCTCTCCGCCCGGGTACCCGGAGTCAGCGCGTCCATGAGACAGCGCTCACCTACGCGCCCTCTTCTCCCCCACCCGGCCGCCCCGGCGCCCGGCGGGCGTGCTCCCGCTGTGAAGGACGTGCCGGGCAGCGTTCGGGTTGCTCAGGATGTCCGCGATGTACCGGACCGAGGACCCCGGGGCCGAGCCCCGGACCTAGGACCACCGACCGATCCGGCCGGTAGCCGCGTACCGGCGTACCGGCGTACCGGGACCGTGGTCGGAGGCCGACCGGGACCGCGGCCCGATCCGCCCAGGCCCGCGCTTGCCTACCGTGAACGCACCACGGCACGGACGGCACCGCGACCGTGCTCGGTACGGACACCACGGGAGCGTGATCGGTATGGACGACACCACGGGCACCCTCGACGAGGCACTGGAGCGCATCCACGTCTCGGGGCCGGAGCGCGACGGCTGGCTCAGCAACCACGCGCCGATGGCCGTGGAGGCCCTGGTGCGGCACGGTCAGGCGTCGGCCGTGCACCGCTGGCTGGACCGTTACGGCCCGAAGCTGGAGGAGATGCCGGTCACCGGCTCCCCGGTGACCGCGCGGAACTGGCACGAGGCGCTGGGAGACCCGCGCCGCGTCGCCGACTGGACGGCGTACTTCGAGCGGGAGACGGCCGGGAACTCCTGGCACGACGTGCTCGCCGAGTGGTGGCCCCGGCTGCTGCCGGGCATCGCGGCGGGCGCCACGCATCCGGTGATCCGGGTGGGTCATTCCGTACGGACCCTGCTGACGGGCGAGGAGACCGCACCGCGCGTCCGGGAGCTGGCCCACGCCCTCGGCTACTGGGCCGCCCGGCACCAGCCGCTGCCCGCCCTGGCGGCGCTCGGCCCGGCGCCGAGTGCGGCGGCGGCGCTGGACCGGGTGCCGCTGGTGCCCGACCGGAGCGGCGGCATCCGGGACCGGTTCGCGCAGCTGACCGGGTTCCCGGAGTGGCCGGCGCAGGCCACGGTCCCGCGCCCGGGCCGGGAGCCGGTCCCGGGACCGGAGCAGCCCTCCGCCCCGGGCCAGGACGGGCAGGAGTCCGCCGGCCCTCCGGAGGCGGCCCGGTCCGCGCTCCAAGAGCTGGTCCGGGCCTCGACGCACCGGTACGCGACCCACGCGCACGGCGAGCCGATCATGCTGGTCCACGCGGCGACCGCGCCCAACGCGGTCCTGCGCACCCTGCCGGCCCTCCCCGGCGAGCTGTGGACGCCGAGTCTGCGGGCCGCCTGGGCGGCGAGCGCCGCGGTCACCGCCGCCTACGCGCCCCGGGAGGCGGTCCCGGTCCCGGCGTCGGCCGCGGGTGCCCCGGACGCCGGGGAGCTGTTCGCCCGGGCGGCGGCGCACGGCGACGACCACACCATCAAGTTCACCGACACGGCACTGGACGTGGGCGACGCGCTCGCGTTCTCCGCCGCCCGGCGCGCGATCGAGCTGAACCCGCCGGTGTTCTAGGGCGAAGCCCTCCAGGGCCCTCCAGTAGCTCTTCAGAGCTCTTCAGAGCCCTCCAGAACCCTCAGCCGAACTGCACCGAGCGCTTCGCCAGCCCCATCCAGAACCCGTCGATGACGCTCCGCCCCCGGTCCAGCTCGCCCTCGGCCGCGCCCAGCGTCACGAACAGCGGCGCGAAGTGCTCGGTGCGCGGGTGCGCCAGCTTTCCGGCCGGGGACGTGTGCTCGAAGTCGATCAGCGCGTCGACGTCCTGGGCCCGCAGCGCGCGGTCGCCCCAGTCGTCGAACTCCGCCGACCAGCCGGGAACCCCACCGCCCGGGTGTCGCAGGGCGGCCAGGTTGTGCGTGAAGAAGCCGCTGCCGACGATGAGCACGCCCTCGTCCCGCAGAGGGGCGAGTTTGCGCCCGGTGGCCATCAGCTTCCGCGGGTCGAGAGTCGGCAGGGAGATCTGGAGTACGGGGACGTCGGCGTCCGGGAACATCTCCACCAGCGGTACGTACGCCCCGTGGTCGAGGCCGCGGTCCGGGATGTCCTGGACCGGCGTACCGGCGCCGCGCAACAGCTTGCGGACGCTGTCGGCGAGCCCCGGCGCGCCGGGGGCCCCGTACCGCACCCCGTAATAGTGCTCGGGGAAGCCCCAGAAGTCGTACACGAGCGGCACGGCCTCGGTGGCTCCCAGCGCGAGCGGCGCCTCCTCCCAGTGGGCGGAGACCATCAGGATCGCGCGGGGGCGGGGCAGGCCCGCGGACCAGGCGGCGAGTTCACCGGGCCAGACGGGATCGTCGGCCAGCGGCGGTGCGCCGTGCGAGAGGTAGAGGGCGGGCATCCGCTCCGCGGTGGCTGTCATGGCACTCCCCATCCACTGGACGCGGACCCCGGGGCGACGGGCGCCACGCTGGGCGCACCGGGCACGGCATCCGGTCACGAGTTCGTCCGAGCAGGAGTTCCCCGAGGTCATCCGGGGGATCGTTGTTCAGGGGTCCTGCGGAACTCCTCCGGATCCCCTGCGGGGTCCTCCCGGGGCAGGTTTCTTGAAACTTCAAGTTCCTACCCTCGGAGACCTTAGCCCTATCTAGTTAAACTTTCAAGAAAAGGTCGTACAGTGGAGTACATGACCACGGCATCCACCGGCGCGCCGCGCTGGCTCACCGACGAGGAGCAGCACGCCTGGCGCGCCTATCTGCATGCCACCACGCTGCTGGAGGATCACCTCGACCGCCAGTTGCAGCGCGACGCCGGCATGCCGCACATCTACTACGGGCTGCTCGTCCAGCTCTCCCAGGCCCCCCACCGCAGGATGCGGATGACGGAGCTGGCCCGGAACGCGAAGATCACCCGTTCCCGCCTCTCGCACGCCATCGCCCGGCTGGAGAAGAACGGCTGGGTGCGCCGCGAGGACTGCCCCTCCGACAAGCGCGGCCAGAACGCGGTGCTCACCGACGACGGCTACGCGATGCTCCGCCGCTCGGCGCCGGGCCATGTCGAGGCCGTACGGCAGGCGATGTTCGACCGGCTCACGCCCGAGCAGGTGAGCAGCCTCGGCGAGATCATGCGGGTGCTCGCCACCGGCCTGGAGCCGGAGGACACGGGCGCGGATCTGCCCTGGCTCCGCTGAGCGATCGCGCTGAGCGGAACCAGGGCAGGGAAACGACCGAGGGCGAGGAGGGGACCGCCGTCGTCAGTGGGCGACGACCGGGATCCTGAACTCCTCCTCGGCGTCCGCGCCGGACGCACCGTCCGCCCCGCCCGGCCCCGCTCCGGGGCGGCCGGTGTTGATGAGGGCGATCGCGATGGCGGCCGCGGCGACGAGGATGCCGACCGCCCACCAGATCGCGGCGGCGAAACCGCTGACCATGGCCTGGAGCTGCAGGAGCTCCGGGTCCGTGGCGCGGGCCGCGTGATCGGCGACGTACGCGGTGGTGGCGCTCGCGGCGATGGTGTTCAGCAGCGCGGTGCCGATGGCGCCGCCGACCTGCTGCGAGGTGTTGACCATCGCGGAGGCCACTCCCGCGTCACGCGGCTCGATGCCGTGCGTGGCCAGGGACATCGCCGGCATGAACGCCGTACCCATGCCGAGGCCGAGCAGCAGCATTCCGGGCAGGATGACTGCCGCGTAGCTGGTGTTCAGGTCCAGCTGGGTCAGGAGCAGCATGCCGACCGCGGCGACCAGGAATCCGGGACCCATCAGCAGGCGCGGCGGGACCCGGGTCATCAGCCGGGTGCCGATCTGGGTGGAGCCGGTGATCATGCCCACGATCATGGGCATGAACGCGAAGCCGGTCTTCACCGGGGAGTAGCCCTTCACGACCTGGAGGTAGTAGGTCAGGAAGAGGAACAGCCCGAACATCGCGATGATGGCGAGACCCAGCGAGAGGTAGACCCCGCCCCGGTTGCGCTCGGTGAGGACGCGCAGCGGCAGCAGCGGCGACTTCACCCGCGACTCGACGACGACGAAGGCCACCAGCAGCACGGCGGCGGCGATGAACATGGAGACGGTCAGCGCGTCCGACCAGCCGGCCGACTCGGCGCGGGTGAAGCCGTAGACGAGAGCGACCAGGCCGAGCGTGGAGAGCACGACGCCGGGGATGTCCAGCGGTGCGCGGTTGCGGGCGCCGGAGGGCTCGCGGATGACGAAGTACGCGCCCGCGGCGGCGACGACGGCGAACGGGATGTTGACGAAGAACGTCCAGCGCCAGTTCAGGTACTCGGTGAGGAAGCCGCCGAGGATCAGCCCGACCGCGCCACCGCCACCGGCGATGGCCCCGTAGATGCCGAACGCCTTGGCGCGCTCCTTGGCGTCGGTGAACATCACGGCGAGCAGGGACAGGGCGGCCGGGGCGAGCAGGGCGCCGAAGACGCCCTGGAGGGCCCGGGAGCCGAACATCATCGCCTCGTTCTGGGCGGCACCGCCGAGCGCGGAGGCCAGCGCGAAGCCGATCAGGCCGACGACGAAGGTGCGCTTGCGCCCCCAGAGGTCGGAGATCCGGCCGCCGAAGAGGAGGAGCCCGCCGAAGGCGAGGGCGTAGGCGGTGATGACCCACTGCTTGTTGCCGTCGGAGATGCCGAGGTCGGTCTGGGCGGAGGGCAGCGCGATGTTCACGATGGTCGCGTCGAGGACGACCATCAGCTGGGCGAGCGCGATGAAGGCCAGCGCTTTCCAGCGGCTCGGATCAGGAAGGGCGGTGTCAGCCGTTTGTGACATGGGTGTGGCCACCTAAGGACGTGCGAGGGCGCCGAGGCGTCGCGAAGTGGGTGTCGGCGGTACGTGCTTGCGTACGCGCGACGGGGTGAAGGTGCAGTGGACCGGTGGAACCGGGCCCCGCGGGGCGGGGCCGGAAGACAGGACAGGGCCGGAAGGTTCAGTTCGGTGCGGGCGTCAGCGGCGCCGCAGGTCCTCCAAGGTCGCCGCCGATCCGGGGAGTTCGGAGCGGGCCGGGGTCTCCAGGCCATCCAGGAACAGCTGCAGATGGCGGTGGGTGAACCGGTCGATCCCCTGGCAGGCGATGCCGGGGAGCGGCCGGGTGAGCTGGGAGAGGGCGACGAGTACGTCACCGACGGCGATGTCGGTACGCAGCCGCCCCGCGGACATGGCGCGCGCCACGAGCCCTTCGACGGCCTCTTCCAGGCGCCGGCGTTCGGCGAGCAGTTCGGGGTGGTCCTTGTCGAAGACGCCGGAGAGCATCGGGCACAGGGCGCCGACCCGCTCGTCGGCGGCCGCGTGCACGAAGCGGCTGAGCGCGGCGAACGGGTCGGACTCGGCGGCGACGGCCTCTTCGGCCCGCAGGGTGGTGCGGGAGGTGACCGCGAGGACGACCTCATGGGTGAGGGCGGCCCGGTCGGGGAAGTTCCGGTAGAGCGTGGCGTTGCCGACGCCTGCCCGGCGGGCGACGTCGTCCAGTGCCACGTCCGGCCCGAACTCGACGAACAGTTCGCGTGCGGCCGCGATGATCCGCTCGCGGTTGCGCAGCGCGTCGGCCCGCGGGCGGGCCGTGCGGCACCGCGCCGCCGGTGCGGTGCTCCCGGCAGCCTCCACGGCGGTGTTCACCGCGGTATCCGCTGTGGTGTTCACAGCGGCATGCGCAGGGGCGTTCTCGGCAACGGTCTCCACGACGACGTTCCCCCTTCCCTTTCCCTCTGTACGGTCCCTCTGGGTAGCGGTCCGACCCCCTCGCGTAACCGGGGACCGTCTCCCCGTTTAGCGGGGACACGTATGCAAACGGGGAGAGGATCCCCGCTTATTTCCCACCCCGAAGTGATCTGCGTCACGGCGTTTCGGCGGGAAAACCCTCCGATCGGCGCACCCAGCGAGCGGCCCCGGACCACCCGGCACAGGCTGATCGCCAGAGCGCAGTCAGGGGTCGGCCGACTGCCGCGGCCCCGAAGGCGCCTCCATGCAGCAGCCCCGCAACCGGATACGCAGTCACCGCCGCCCGGTCGCCCTGGCCGGAGCGACCGCGCTGGTCATAGCGGCCATGGCCTCGGCCAGCACCACCCTTCCCAGCGCCGGCCGCGCCTCGGCGGGCCCGGCGGCCACCTCCCAGGACTCCGCGCTCGCCCCGTGCCGCATCTCCGCCACCATGGGCGTACAGATGTCGGAGGGCCTGCCGACCCCGCCCGGCTACGCCCGGTCGACCGGCGAGGTCAGGGCGCTCAACCTGATGATCGACTTCCCGGACGCGGAGGGCACGGAACCCGCGACGGACCGGTACGCGGAGTTCTTCCCGCAGACCTCCGAGTGGTTCCGGGCCAGCTCCTACGGCCGGCTCGTCTACCGGCCCGAGGCCCCCGTCAAGGACTGGCTACGGATGCCGACGCCGTTCACGGAGTACGGGATAGAGCGCGGCTCACCGTACGAGCCGGGCTACCGCCAGCTGGTGAGGGACATCGTCGCGGCCGCCGACCCCCGGGTCGACTTCTCCGCGTACGACCTGGTCAACGTCCTGGTCAGCCCGAACGCCGGCCCCTCCGCGCTGGACACCGTGCTCTCGGTGACCTTCTCCGGCAACGACGAGGCCCCGGAGGCGGACGGCGTCCCGCTCTCCAACACGTCGTTCGTCTACAGCCGCCAGGACGACGGATCGGGGTCGTACGCCGAGACCGGATACCGCGTCCTGCCGCACGAGAACGGTCATGTCTTCGGGCTGCCCGACCTCTACACCATGGAGGGCGGCGGCTCGGTGGGGCACTGGGACATCATGTCCGAGGACTGGGGCGCCAACAACGACTTCCTCGCCTGGCACAAGTGGAAGCTCGGCTGGCTCGACAACGACCAGATCAGCTGCGCCTCGCGGCCCGGCGTCAGCGAGCACACGCTCGGCCCGCTGGCCACCGAGGGCGGCACCAAGCTCGCCTTCGTCCCGCTGAGCGACCGGTCCGGCTACGCCGTGGAGGTCCGTACGGCCGCGGGCAACGACGAGGCGGTCTGCCGGCCCGGGGTGCTGATCTACAAGGTCAGCTCCGACGTGGACACCGGCCAGGGCCCGGTCTCCGTCGCCGACGCCACCGAGGACAGCGGCGGCTGCACCCGGCGCCCCAACGTGCACGCGGAACTGTCCGACGCCCCGTTCCGCCCCGGCCAGACGTTCACCGACCGGGTCAACGGCGTACGGATATCCGTGCTGGACGAGGACGACGACGGGAACTACCGGATACGGGTCACGCGCCCGTGAGAGGTGCCGCCGCCGCTCGCACGGAGGCCCGGGTCACGCCCCCGTGTGCGGCGCGGCGGTCTCCGCCAAGGCCCGGAGCCGGTGCTTGAGGAGCTTCCCGGTGGCGTTGCGCGGGAGCGGCTCGTCGGTGAACAGCACCCGAGTGGGCACCTTGAAGGCGGCGAGCCGCCCGCCGACGTGCTCGCGCAGGGACCCGGCGGTGACCTCGGCGGTGCCCCCGACGGTGCCCCCGGCTCCGGTGCGCAGCCGGACGACGGCCGCCACCTCCTCCCCCAGCACCGGGTGCGGGATGCCGAGGACGGCGGCGTCGGCCACATCGGGGTGGTCGTGCAGGACGCCCTCGACCTCGACGCAGTACACGTTCTCGCCGCCCCGGATGACCGCGTCCTTGAGCCGGTCGACGACGGAGATCCGCCCCTCGCTCCGTACGGCGAGGTCCCCCGTACGGAACCAGCCGCCGCCCCCGAAGGCCTCCCCGGTCGCCGTCGCGTCGCGCCAGTAGCCGCGGAACAGCGACTGGCCGCGCAGCCACAGCTCCCCCACCTCCCCGTCGGCCAGTTCCCCGCCCGACGGCCCGGCGACCCGCACCTCCGTGACCGGGGTGGGCCGGCCCGCTCCGCCCGGCTCCGCCCGGTACTCGTCCCCGAAGTGCGCGAGGATCCCGCCGCTGGTCTCGGTGAGGCCGTAGCCGTTGCGGGGCTCGACGCGCTTGCCGTACCGGGCGGTGAGGCGGGTGACCAGGGCGGGCGGGGGCGCGGCTCCCCCGGTGCTGAACAGGGTGAGGCTCTCCAGCCCGTCCCCCGCCCGCTCCGCGGCCTCCAGCAGCTGGAGCCCGGTGGCGGGGACCCCGGCGAAGTGCGTGACGCGGTGCCTACGGATCAGCCGCAGCGCCTCGTCCGCGTCCCACTTGTGCATCAGGACGAGGGTCCCGCCGACCGCCATCGCACCGTAGAAGCCGGTGAACGCGGCGACGTGGAAGAACGGGAACGTCATCAGGGAGACGGGGGCGGGCCCCTGCCCCGGGATGACACCGCGCGCCAGGGCGGAGGCCGCCGCGTGGTAGCGGGGATTGAGCGCGGCCCCGGCCTGGGCGAGATGGGTGGCCACCGCGCCCTTGGGGCGGCCGGTGGTGCCGGAGGTGTAGAGGATCGTGGCGTCGTCCTCGGGCCGCGGCTCCACGTCGGGCGGCGCGGCCAGCGGATCGGGCGCGGGGAACTCCTCGTACCGCTCGACGCGCAGCCCCTCCGCCGTCTGCCCCGCACCGTGGAAGAGGACGACGCGCGTCCCGGTCCGCCGGGCCCAGCCGGCGACCCGCCCCAGTCGCTCCCCGTCCACCAGGAGCACGCCGGGCTCGCAGTCGTCGAGGGCGTGGACGAGCTCGGCCTCGGTCCACCAGGCGTTGAGCGGTACGGCGACGAGACCGGCCAACTGGGCGGCCCAGAAGGCGGTCTGCCACTCGGGATGGTTCCGCATCGCGATCACGGCCCGGTCGCCGGAACGCAGCTCGTACCGTTCCCGCAGGCGTACGGCGAGGGCGGCGGCGGCCGCGAAGAACTCGGCGTAGGAGTACCGCTGTTCGCCGGCGATCAGGAACGGCGTGTCCCGGTAGGCCCAGGTGGTCTCCACGAACTCCCGGAGCGTCCGGGGACCGTCGGCGTACTCCGGCGTCCCCTGCTCGCCGATGACCACGGCGAAGGGCGCGCCGGGCGCGGTGAGGGAGGCCTCGATGCGCGCGGCGCGCCGCGCGAGCTCAGCGGAGGCGGCTGCTTCCGGGTCCGGGGGCGGGGACGGACGGGTGTGTGGCACGGACGGCCTCTCTCGCGCTGGCGCTGACGCTGCCTGACACGCGAGACGCTATGCGGGCGGGGGCGCGACGCCAAGGCCGGCCGATCGGCGCACACCGGCACAGGAGGGCCAGGTCCCGGCCGAGGGGTGTCCGGGGCGGCCGGAGTGCCTGGTCACGCGGAGCCGGGTCGGCCGGAAGCTGCTTGACGGCGGCGGAGCGGGCGTCAGCGACCAGGTCTGACGACGGCCGCGGCCGGGGTTTCCCGCACATATCCGGCTTATGTGAGATAGGCCACTTTCAGGGGCCATAGGCAGGGGCGGTCACCACGACCTAGAGTCCTGTCGTTTGCGGAGTATTCGTCTCCGCGCCGTCCGGCCCGGCCCTCCGCTCCGTACACGACCTGTACGAGCAAGCAGAGACCGGGCCGATTCCCCGACTCACATGGAACCGGGAACATCCGCATGGGCACGTTGGAAACCTGGGTCGTCGAGCTCAACGACGTCTTCTGGACATACCTGCTGATTCCGCTGGTCGCCGTCGCCGGCGTCTGGTTCACGCTGCGCTCCAAGGGCGTGCAGATCCGCCTGATCCCGGAAATGTTCCGGGTCTTCAGGGACAAGCCGCAGTCCGGCGTCAGCCCCTTCGGCGCCTTCACCATCTCCGCGGCCGCGCGGATCGGCACCGGCAACATCGCCGGTGTGGCCACCGCGATCACCATGGGCGGCCCCGGAGCCGTCTTCTGGATGTGGATGATGGCCCTGGTCGGCGGTGCCTCGGCGTTCGTCGAGTCGGTCCTGGCCCAGCTGTACAAGGTGCGCGACACCGAGCCCGGTACGTACCGGGGCGGCCCGGCCTACTACATGCAGAAGGCGCTCGGGGTGCGCTGGCTCGGCGTGGTCTTCGCCGTTCTGATCACGCTGACGTTCGGGTTCGTGCTGACCGCGGTGCAGTCCAACACGATCACGGTGGCCACGAAGGGCTCCTTCGGCTCGGACGCCTCCTGGTTCAATCCCGTCCTCGGCGTCGTGCTCGCCGTGCTGCTCGCGCTCGCGGTGTTCTTCGGCGTGAAGCGCCTGACGGCCGTCACCAAGGTCATCATCCCGGTGATGGCCGCGATCTACCTGCTGACCGGCCTGGTCATCGTGCTCCTCAACCTCGGCAACGTGCCGGGCATACTCGGCGACATCATCGGCGGCGCCTTCGGCTTCCGCGAGGTCGCGGGCGGCGCCGTGGGTACGGCGATCCTGCAGGGCGTGCGGCGCGGCATGTTCTCCAACGAGGCGGGCATGGGTTCCGCCCCGAACGCCGCCGCGGCCGCGGAGACCACGCACCCGGTGAAGCAGGGCCTGGTCCAGACCCTCGGCGTCTACTTCGACACCCTGGTCATCTGCACCATGACCGCCTTCGTGATCCTCTCCGCCAACCCGACCCTCGGTGAGCGCGGCGGCGCGGACGTCACGCAGGCCGCCTTCACCAGCGAGCTCGGCGACTGGGCCGGTCACCTGCTGACCCTGGTGGTCTTCATGGTCGCCTTCAGCTCCATGATCGGTAACTACTACTACGGCGAGTCCAACATCCAGTTCATCACCCGCAGCAAGAACGTGATGAGCACGTACCGTGCGATGGTCATCGCCTGCGCCGTCCTCGGCGCGATCGGCTCCGTCCCGCTGGTCTGGAGCCTCGCGGACGTCACGATGGGCGCGATGGCCCTGGTCAACCTGATCGCGATCATCCCCCTCAGCGCGGTCGCCTTCCGCCTCCTCGACGACTACCTGGCCCAGCGCCGCCAGGGCCTCGACCCGGTCTTCCGCAAGGACCGGGTTCCGGGCCTGCGCGGCGAGGTGGAATGCTGGGGCACGTCGGACCAGGACGCCACACCGCGGGAGCGGACGCCGGTCGGCTCGCTCTGACACGGACGCGCCCCCGCGCGACCGTACGCATCGAAGGGCGGCATCCCGGGAGGGGTGCCGCCCTCGGGCGTTTCGAGGTCGGGTCCGCATCCCAGCTACCGTGTCGAGCTGCGGCGCGAAGGCGTTACGGCGCACAGCGGCAACGGGAACGACCTCCGCGATCCCTGTCCGCTTCGGGTCTTCTGCCGTCGGTACAGGTGGGTGAAGGCTTGTTCGGTGTCCTTCCGCTGGAGGAGGGTCTTGATCTGCCACCAGCGTCAGCGGTACCAGCGGGGCCGGAAGCCACGAGTGCCGGCGACGCCACCGGTTCCGACGATTCCGCCTCTCCCCCGGACCCGGCGCCCCCTGCCGACTCGAACGCGCCAACTGTGCATCCCACACGGTGAGATGGCCTTCGAAAGGTCCGTCCTTCCGAGGAAACGTACTTGTAGGGTGAATCGCCATGCGCGACATTCTCCGCACCAGCCTCCTCCTTATCCGCCGCGCCGAGGGCCTCTAGGGCTCGACCTCCTCGGCGCGGTGTCCGGCCATGCGCCACGCCGTCGGCCCGCCGCCGCGACGAACCCACACAGGAACTGTTCCGATGAACCCGACACCTTCCGCCCAACTGACGCCCGGCTTCCCGACCCAGACCACGTCGGGGATGCCGTTCGAGCGGTACCAGCCCTTCCGGGCGATCGATCTGCCCGACCGCACCTGGCCCGGCAAGACCCTCACCAAGGCGCCCCAGTGGTGCGCCGTCGATCTGCGCGACGGCAACCAGGCACTGATCGACCCGATGGGCGCCGACCGCAAGCTGCGCATGTTCGAACTGCTGGTCTCGATGGGCTACAAGGAGATCGAGGTCGGCTTCCCGTCGGCGAGCCAGACCGACTTCGACTTCATCCGCCGCCTCATCGAAGAGGACCGGATCCCCGACGACGTCGCGATCCAGGTGCTGGTGCCTACCCGCCGCCACCTCATCGAGCGCACCTACGACGCCGTACGCGGTGCCAAGCACGCCATCATCCACCTCTACAACTCGACCTCGACGCTCCAGCGGCGCGTGGTGTTCGGCATGGACCGCGACGAGATCACCGGACTGGCCGTGAGCAGCGCGCGCCTGTGCCTCGAACTCGCCGCGCAGGCGACGGACACCGGAATCGGCTTCCAGTACTCCCCCGAGTCGTACACCGGCACCGAACTCGACTACGCCGCCGAGATCTGCAACGCGGTCATCGACGTATGGCAGCCGACGGCGGACCGCAAGGTCATCGTGAACCTGCCGGCCACGGTCGAGATGGCCTCCCCGAACGTCTACGCCGACTCCATCGAGTGGATGCACCGGCACCTGGACCGGCGTGACGCGGTCGTGCTGTCCGTGCACCCGCACAACGACCGCGGCACGGCCGTCGCGGCCGCCGAGCTGGGCTACCTGGCCGGCGCCGACCGCATCGAGGGCTGCCTGTTCGGCAACGGCGAGCGGACCGGCAACGTATGCCTGGTCACCCTGGGCCTGAACCTGTTCTCCCAGGGCATCGATCCGATGATCGACTTCTCGGACATCGACGAGATCCGCCGGTCTGTCGAGTTCTGCAACCAGCTGCCGGTGCACCCGCGCCATCCGTACGGCGGTGACATGGTCTACACGGCGTTCTCCGGCTCGCACCAGGACGCCATCAAGAAGGGCCTGGAGGCGCTGCAGCGCTCGGCGGCCTCCGCGAACACCCCGGTGGACGCGTTCGACTGGGCAGTCCCGTACCTGCCGATCGACCCCAAGGACGTGGGCCGGACCTACGAGGCGGTCATCCGGGTCAACTCCCAGTCCGGTAAGGGCGGCATCGCCCACGTCATGCAGACCGAGCACAAGCTCAACCTGCCGCGCGGCCTGCAGATCGAGTTCTCGCAGGCGGTCCAGAACCGTACGGACGCCCAGGGCGGCGAGGTCTCCCCGGCGCAGATGTGGGAGGCCTTCGTCGAGGAGTACCTGCCCGTCGACGCTCCCGAGGCGGGCGCCGTGGGCCATGACGGCGGGGTCGCGCCGTGGGGCCGGATGAGCTTGCTGTCGCACCGGTCGGCCACCGTCATCGACGAGAAGAACTCCCTCTCGGTGGACGTGCTGTTCGACGGGGAGAAGCGGACGCTGGACGGCGTCGGCAACGGCCCCATCGACGCCTTCGTGTCGGCCCTCGGCGAACTGGGGATCGACGTCAAGGTCGGGGACTACCAGGAGCACGCGATGTCCACGGGCGGAGACGCCCGGGCCGCCGCCTATGTGGAGGCCAGCGTCGACGGGCGCACCTTCTGGGGCGTGGGCCTCGACTCCAGCATCGTCACGGCCTCCCTCAAGGCGGTTGTCTCCGCGGCCAACCGGAGCTTCCGCGCACGGGCCTGACCCGGCCTGCCCCTCTCCGGCCCGCCCGAAGGGGCGACCGGACCTGACACAACGACATCCCATGCGGACCGCGGGGCCGTTCCTCCGGGACGGCCCCGCGCCATGACCCCCTCCGCCGGACGGGACGAGGGGGTACGGAGGAGGACAGATGGACCTGCGAATACTCACCGAGCCTCAGCGGGGGGCCGACTATCCGGCCCTGTTACGCGTCGCCCGCGCCGCCGAGGACCTCGGGTTCGACGGCTTCTTCCGCTCGGACCACTACGTCAAGGTGGCCCCGGGCGACGCGCTGCCGGGTCCCACCGACGCCTGGATCACGCTGGCCGGACTCGCCCGCGAGACCCGCACGATCACCCTCGGCACGATGATGACGGCGAGCACGTTCCGGCTTCCCGGTGTGCTCGCCGTACAGGTCGCCCAGGTGGACCAGATGTCCGGCGGCCGCATCGAACTGGGCCTGGGGGCCGGTTGGTTCGAACGTGAGCACCTGGCGTACGGCATCCCCTTCCCGGCCGCCCGCTTCGGCCGGCTGGAGGAGCAGCTGGAGATCCTCACCGGCATGTGGGACACGCCCGTCGGCAAGACGTTCAGCCACGAGGGCCCGCACTACCGGCTGGTGGACTGCCCGGCGCTGCCCAAGCCCGTACGCGGACGGGTGCCGGTGCTGATCGGCGGCCGCGGCGCCGTACGCACGCCCGCCCTGGCCGCCCGCTTCGCCGACGAGTTCAACGTGCCCTTCGCCTCCCCGGACGACACGGGGAGCCAGTTCGACCGGGTGCGGGAGGCGGCCGGGGCGGCCGGGCGCGACCCGGACGCGCTCGTCTACTCGGCCGCGCTGACGGTGTGCGTGGGCCGCGACGCGGCCGAGGTCGCACGGCGGGCCGCGGCCATCGGTCGCGACCTCCACGAGCTGCGGGCGACCGGACTGGCCGGCACCCCCGCCGAGGTCCTCAGGACACTGGACCGCTACCGGGCGGCCGGCGCGTCGCGGATCTACCTCCAGCTCCTCGACCTGGCCGATCTCGACCAGCTGGACCTGATCGCCGGCCAGGTCGCCGCCCGACTGCCTTGATCCGGCCGATGTCAGGGCGTGGCGTCGACGGCCGAGGGCAGCGCCGGGCGTCCGGGCTTGGCTCCCACTGTCCACGCTTGGCTCCCACTGTCCACCCCGGCGGTCGGCGTCAGCGCGAGGTGCCCGCCCGCCGCAGCCCCGCGGCTATGGCCACCGCGGCGGCCATGGCCAGCACCGCGTTCGCTCCCAGCCCCAGCCGGGTACCCCCGAGCAGGGCGGTCGCGGCGTTCTCACCCGCCCGCTCCAGGGCTCCCGCCCGGCCGGCCGCGAGGGCGCTCAGCACCGGGATGCCGATGGTGATCCCGATCTGCTGCGCGCTGGTGACCAGTCCGGTTGCCAGGCCCTGTTCGTGGTCGGTGAGCCCCGAGGTGGCGTTGACCCCGTACGAGACAATCGCGGACATGTGGCCGACAGAGGCGAGGAGCAGTGCGGTCACTGCCAGCGGGACACCCCCGCTGCCCGGCAGGAACACCAGGGCGGCCGTGCCCGCCGACTGCACGGCCAGGCCGACGACCAGCGTCCTGCGGGCTCCGAGGGCGGCGATGATCCGGGAAGCCGCCATCCCGGTGGCGGCCAGGACGACGCCCTGACCGCCGAAGACCAGGCTGGTCTCGAAGCCCGAGAGACCGAGCACCTGCTGGAGGTAGAGCGTGAGCAGGAAGATGACCGAGCTCATCATCGAGAAGGTGGTCAGCCCACCCAGATTGCCGAAGGCCACGCTGGGGCGGCGCAGCATCTGGAGCGAGACCAGCGGCTGGGCCGCCCGGAACTCCACGGCCACGAACGCCCCGAGCAGCAGGAGGCCGAGGACCAGGGTGGCGATCACCTCGATCTCGCCGAAACCCTGGTCGGCGGCGGTGGACAGCGCGTAGATGACGCTCAGCAGACCGCCGGTGACGGTCACCGCGCCCGGGACGTCCAGACGCGGCCGCTCGGCGGGCCGGCTCTCGGCCAGCAGCAGGGGCGCGACGATCGCGACGATCGCCCCCGCGCCCGCCAGCAGTGTCATGGTGGAACGCCAGCCCAGCTGGTCGGTCATCACACCGCCCAGGAGGATGCCGACGGTGAAGCCCAGCGACAGGACCGTGCCGTTGACGGCCAGTGCCTTGTTGCGCTGCGGACCCTCCGGAAACGTCGTCGTCAGCAGCGACATGCCGGTCGGTACGACGGCGGCGGCACCGAGGCCCTGCAGCGCGCGGCCGGCAAGGAACGACGCCGGATCCCACGCCGCCGCCGCCAGTACGGACGCCATTGTGAAGACGGCGAGACCGGCGAGGAAGAGCCGTCGCCGGCCGAAGAGGTCGGAGATCCGCCCGAAGAGGAGCAGGAAACCACCGGCCGGCAGGGCGAAAGCGGTCATGGCCCATTGGAGGTCGGCCCGCCCCATGCCCAGGTCTTCGCCGAGCACTGGCAGCGCGACGCTCAGGATGGAGAAGTCGAGCGCGATGATGAACTGCGCCGCGCACAGGAGGAGAAGCGTGAGCCGGGCTCGGGGGGTCAGCCTGTCGTCGGGGGCGGAGGCGGACAGGAGTTCGTCCGACGCCTCCGCTTCGGCCGGAGTGCTTGTCATGATCTCAGTCTCTGCCGCGCCGGAAGCGGGCGGAAGTGGCTGCCAGTGCTGGTGGTGCCACCACCAGTCACACCGATGCCGCCGGGCAGCACGGCGGCTCCGACGAGGGGACGTACGAGGTGACTTCGACGGTCAGCGCGACGGTACGGCGACCCGAACTGAAGGACTTCCTGCGCAACCGGCGCGGCCGGATCACGCCGGCCGAGGCGGGGCTTCCGACGGGCGGGCGGCGGCGCACGCCCGGGTTGCGCCGGGAGGAGGTGGCAGTGCTCGCCGGGGTCGGGCCCTCCTGGTACCAGTGGCTGGAGCAGGGCCGGGACATCGCGGTGTCCCCGCAGGTGCTGGACTCGGTGGCGCGCGTACTGAGGCTGGACGACACCGAGCGGCGGCACCTTTACTCACTTGCCGGGTTGAACCCCCCGCTGCCGCAAGCGGCGCCGGATGTCGCGTACTGCGAAGGGCTGCAACGACTCATCGAGGCGTGGGCGCCCCATCCCGCGACGATGCTCGACCGCTACTGGAATCACGTGGCGTGGAACGAGTCGGCGCGCCTCGCGCTCGGCATGCCGGACGCCGACCGCAACTGCCTGGTGGGGTTCTTCCGCCACGAGAGGTTCCGGCAGGGGGAGGGCCGGGCCCGGTCGTGGGAGCGGATCGCACCGACGGTGGTCGCCGCGTTCCGCGCCTCGGCCGCTGAGCGGCCCGACGACACGGGGTTTCGTGAGGTGATCGATGAACTTCTCCGTACCAGCGCTGAGTTCGCGGAGCTTGGGTCCGTCAGGATGTCCAGGAGCTGGGCATGGTCGTCAACGAAGTACAGCATCCGGTCGTCGGCAAGCTCAGCTTCGAAAGCACCCAGCTGCGGCTGCCGGCGCGGCCGCATCTGACCGTGGTGCTCTACAACCCGCTAGCCGGAACCGGCACTTCCGAGAAAGTGGAATGGCTCATTTCCACACATGCCGAGTGATCTGGATCACAGGGGCTCTCGTAAACCGACGAGCCCTTCGTGCGTGTGCGTTCCGACCTCCGCGGAGTTATCCATCCCTTGGACTCCACCGACCGCCTGCGGCACCGCTCTGACCTGCGAAGAACGAGGGATCCCTTACTTCGATCGAAATCACTTCTTGATCTGTTCGGCCGTAGATGCGAATGTGAAAGCACCCACCACGCACCAGCCCGGATCGATTCTCACCTCATGCGTCCCGGCTGCGTTTTCCCGAGGCTCACCCGGCCTTCGAAGCAGAGCGTGCGGCACTCCGCACAGACTTTCACCTGTCTAGCTCACCCGGGGATGCTGATGCAGGACTTAGATATGTTCACTCCAGGCCCCACCCACGTTCCGTTGGGTATCAGAATGGCGTCCATCGCCCAACTGACGCATCATCGTACGGCAGATTTCAAGAAGCTTTACGAACGCATTCACGGCGGGCTGCAGAACCTATTCCGTACGAGCGGCCACGTACTGATGCTTCCGGCCTCCGGAACCGGCGCGATGGAATCCGTCGTCGTCAACATCGTGGAGCCCGGCGACACCGTCCTGGTCCTCGCCGCAGGGAAGTACGGTCGCCGCTGGGCAGAGCTCGGCCGCACCCATCTGGCCGATGTCCGGCTCCACGAGGCGCCTGACGGGGAGACCTTCGACCTCGCCGCCGTGGAGCGTGAGCTGGCGGCCGTGCGGCCCCGGCATCTGATGCTGACGCACTGCGAGACCTCAACCGGCGCCGTTCACGACGTGGAGCGCCTCGCCGCGCTGGGCCGACGGTACGGCGCCACCGTGGTCGCAGACACGATGACCTCGATCGGCGTCGAACCCTTCCACATGGACGAGTGGGGCGTGGACTTCGCCCTCACCGCCTCACACAAGGGCCTGATGAGCCCGCCGGGCGCCGCCTTCGTCGCCGTCGGCGAGAGAGGCTGGGACGCGGTCCGTCCGTCCCAGGGGTACTCGTACTGGAACTTCCACCTGCTGCGCGAGGCCGCGCTGGAAAGCACGGTCCCCAACACACCGCCGAACGCGACGCTGTTCGCCGTCGCCGCCGGCCTCGACCGGATCGAGGCCGAAGGGCTGGAGAACGTCTGGGAGCGGCACGCGCGCAGCGCGGCCGTGTGCCGGGCCGGTCTGCGGGCCATGGACCTGCCGTTGCTGCCGCGGAGCCGGCACTCCCACTCACTGACCGCCGCCGTGCTTCCCTCCGACGGCAGCGCCGACGGTCTCGTCGAGGCACTGCACGAACGATTCGGCATACGCATCGCCGGAGGCCAGGGCAGCCTCAGGGGGAGAATCATCAGGATCGGCCACATCGGCTCGGTCTCTCCTCTCGACCTCCTCCCCGTACTGACCGCGTTGGAGATCCTCCTCGTGGAGCGCGGCATCGGGCACGAGCCCGGCCGGGCCCCGGCCGCCATGGCAGCCGTCCTGTGCGATCAGCAGGGAACGCGGACCGCCTGAGTCCCGCCTTCCCACCCATCGCGGCGGCCGGCTTGCGAGCCGCCCGGTCCGAGCCACCACCCCGCCCCTGATCACGGGCCGGCCCTTGGCCGCTGCCCCACTGCCGGCCGCCGACCCGCCAGAGATCGCCTCCCTCTGGATCGTTGCCTTCCTCTCCCGTTCTCCACGCCCTTCTCGCGTTCACCCACCGTCGCCACCTGGGGCCTGGCATCGTCGCGCCCTGCCCACGGGGCCCGTCCCGGCCCACCGTCACCCGGACACCGCGGGCGGCACCGCCCTGCCCGCTTCCGCGCAGCCCGATCGAATTCCCCTTTGGAGACCACGTGTTGAGCACCGAGACACGCCGCTACGTCGGCGCGTACACCACCCTTCTCACCCCCTTCGCCGCGTCCGGGGACCTCGACGAGGAGGCCCTGCGCCACCTGGTCGACTTTCAGATCGACAACGGCGTCACCCGGCTGTGCCCGAACGGCGTCACCGGTGAGGCGGCCGCGCTCACCGACGAGGAGAAACTGCGCATCACGCGGATCTGCGTCGAGCAGGCGGCGGGGCGCGCCATGGTCATCCCCGACATCGGCACCGAGAACCTGACCCGCACCCTGGAGCTGGCCAAGGAGGCCGAGAAGCTCGGCGCCGACGCCGTGCTCGCCTTCACGCCCTACCTGGACCCGCCCACCGAGCGGGGCCTGGTGGCGTACTTCCGCAAGGTCGCGGACTCCGTCGGCATCCCGCTGTTGATGCACAACCTGCCGGGCCGCACGACCGTCGACATCTCGCCGGCCCAGGTCACCGAGCTGGCGAACCACCCGAACATCATCGGGATGAAGGAGGGCAACCAGGACATCGTACGGATGCGCCGGGTGCTCCACCTGGTGCGCGACGCCGACTTCGTGGTCCTCGCCGGCAACGACTTCACGGCCCTGCCCGCCCTGCTGCTCGGCGGCCACGGCCACATCTCGGTGGCGGCCAACGTCATGCCCCGCCAGAGCCGCTCGATCGTGGAGGCCGCCCTCGCGGGCGACTTCACCACCGCGCGCGACCTGTACCTGAAGTTCGCCGAGTTCTACCGGGGCATCTACTTCGCCACGAATCCCATCGCGCTGAAGAAGGCTTTCTCCCTGGCCCACTTCGAGGTCGGCGAGCCGCGTCTGCCGCTGACCCCGCTGCCCGAGGACCGGGTCGGCGAGCTCGAAACGATCATGAAGGACTGCGAGCTCCTCTGAGCCGGCGCACCTCGCCACCACAGTCATCCCAACCCGTGAAAGGAAGCACAGGATGAACCCGTTCCTCGATGTGGACGCCATGACCGAGGGCGTGTACGGCGGCGACGTCGTGCGGTCGCTGCTCTACGCGGCCGCCGACAACCCGGGCAGCCACGTCGTACGTGTGGCCATGGCCAGCACGGAGCCGGGCAAGGGCGGCCAGGTCCACCACCACCCGAAGACGGACGAGACGTACTTCATCATCGCCGGCAGCGCGGAACTGGAGTTCGACGGAGAGCTGTACCAGCTCTCCCCGTCCTCCTGCGTCCGCATCCCGCGCGGCACCAAGCACCGGATCTCCAACACCGGCACCGAGACCCTGCGCTACCTCGCCTTTCACATCGGCGACGCCGACTTCAACGGCGCGGTCGAGCACGTCAAGGCGGGCTGACCGCTCGTGGACCTCGTCATCGTCGGCGCGGGAAAGGCGGCGTCGCTCCACTACCGTGCGTACTCCCACCTCGCCCGCTCCGGTCTCCTAAACCGCGGGCGCGTCCAGTTCCTGGACACCACCCGCCGGGCCGGACCCGAGCTGGCGGCGCTGCTGCGGCGCGACCGGATCGCGGAGCGTGTGGTGGCCGGGCGCCAGGAGCTGGCGCCCACCGCACCGGAGTCGACCATCGTCGACCTGTGCCTGCCCAGCCGCAGCCTCGCCCCGGTACTGCTGGACTGGTGGCACGCCGGCTACCGCAAGTTCGTCATCGAGAAGCCGTTCACGGTCCCCCCGGAGCTGGTCGACGACGTCCGCCTCGTGCTGGCGACCTCCCAGGCCGTCCTGGTGCGCAACTACCTGCACTCCCAGGTGCACAGGGCGGTCCGGGAGCTGATCGACCTGTACGACCTCGATCCGGTTCTGTGCGTCACCAACTTCTCCAAGGACCGGCGAGCGGACAACCTGCGCGGACGCGGCGCCTCCAGTACGGCCGCGCCGACGGTCTTCGAGGTCGAGATGCCGCACCAGCTCTACATCGGCACCGACCTGCTCGGAGAACCCGCGCAGGTGGAGTACGCCGAGGACCTCGACCCGATGACAGCTCCCGACGGGACGCCGCTGCGGCTCGGCGAAGGTGTCCTCGTGGGCCGGGCGGCCCGTGGCGCGGCGTTCGTCCACTACTCCAACCTGCACTATCCGACCATCGTGCGCAGCCTGGACGTGTTCAGCCGGAGCGGCCTGTCGATCCACGCCACCTACGCGCCGATCTGCGAGGAGCTGGCCGACATCAAGGCCGGCGTGATGCTCTGCCGGGGCAGCACCGTCATCAACAAGAAGCTCTTCACCTCCGACGACAACATGCTGGGGATGATCTCCAGCGCCTTCGCGGCGCTGTCGTCGGCGGCTCCCGCCCAGGTCGACCTCGACGAGGTGCTGCGCAACTCGGACCTCATCCGGTCGGCCGTGGACGACCCGCCGGGGCACCGGCCGGGATCCGGCGCGGCCCGGGGCGACGTCCTCCAGGGCTGGGTCGCCGACTCCTTCAAGCTGGGGCTCGGCGCCGGTATCGGGCAGGCGTTCCTGGCCTTCCTGGAACAGCGTCAGCGGGCCCGCCTCGCAGGTGTGCTGCCCGCCCTCGACCCCGCCTTCCACATCGCGCCCGGCCCGGCCGGGAACCCGGCCGTCGCGGGCGCACCGCTCACGCGAGAGGTACTCGTCCCATGACGATCAAGGTCCACGGACTGCTCCACGTGGCCATGGTGACGGAGGACATCGACCGGCTGACCGCCTTCTACACCGGTCTCCTCGGCGCCGAGGAGACCAAGCGGCTGGAGCTCACCTCCCACCGGTTCGCCGAGGGCGTGGGCGTACCGGGCGCCAGGGCCACCACCGTCCACCTGCGTATCCCCGGCGCACAGACCGTCCTCGAACTCACCGAGTACGAGCGGTCCGTCCGCCCCGACACCGCCTCCGCCCCGTCGAACGCGACGGGCCTTCGCCACCTCGCCCTCGCGGTGTCCGACATCGCCGCGGCCACCGCCGAACTGCGCGACCGGAGGGTCGAGATCGTCGGCGGTCCCGTCGAGGTGGATGCCCCGGCCGAGGCCCGCGGCGTCAGGTTCCTGTACTTCCGCGACCCCGACGGCAACCTCGTCGAACTGATCCAGCCGCCCGCCGCACCCACCGCCTGAGGCAAGGCCCCGCCGCACCCACCGCCCGATCCGGGCCCCGCCCGATCCGGGCCCCGCCCGATCCGGGCCCCGCCCGCCCCCGACCGCTCAGAAGGAGCAACCGAGCATGAGGATCGCACCGGTCCAACGCACCGAGACCGACGGCCGCCTGGAACTCTCCGTCGAGGTGTCCCACCAGGACGGCGTCACGACCGACCGCCTGTGGTTCCGCGTCGACCCGCGGCACGTACCGTACGTGACCGACACCATGGACCCGTTCCTGCTGGCCACGCTCTTCCTGGCCATGCGCAAGGGCGAGAACCTGCACGTGGAGGGCCCGGTCTCGGCGACTCTCCTCGAGAACCTGGAGGAGTTCCAGGCCGCGTGGGTGCAGTGGCGCCCGGAGCGCTACAGCGTGGTCGAGCTCTCGGCCGACCAGGAGGTCCCGGACCGCGAGGGCCCGGACACGCGCTCCGCGCTCCAGACCTTCTCCGGCGGCGTGGACAGCGCCTTCACCACCATCCGCCACGTCAAGAAGGAGGCCGGCCGCGGCTCGCTCGACCTGACCGGCGCGGTGATGGTGCACGGCTACGACATCCCGCTGGAGGAACTCGACGCCTACCGGGCGCTGTACACCCGAAGTGTTCCGCTGCTGCGGGGCGTCGGCGTGGAACTGCTGCCGGTCACCACCAACTTCCGCGAGCTGTGGCACAGCGACCTCAGCCACTGGGAGGACGCCTTCGCCACCGGCATGACCTCCGTACTGACCCTGTTCAGCGGTCGGTTCCAGCACGGCGTCATCGCCAGCTCCGAGCCGTACGGCTCCCTGGTGCTGCCCTGGGGCTCCAACCCGATGACCGACTGGATGCTCTCCGGCGGACGGATGCGCATGCACCACGACGCGACCGGCATCGAGCGCAGCGACAAGGTCGCCGGCCTCGCCCGGCTGTGGCCCGAAGGCGCGGACAACCTCCGCGTGTGCTGGCAGGGGGAGCAGAAGGACCGCAACTGCTGCCAGTGCGAGAAGTGCATCCGCACCATCCTCAACTTCAAGGTCAGCGACAGCCCGCTGCCGCCGTCCTTCCCGCACGACGTGACTCCGGAGCAGATACGCAGCCTGCGCGGTCTCGCCGAGGCGCACATCAACCCGCTGCGCCAGATCCTCGCCACGGCCCGCCGCCGGGAGGTCACCGCCGACTGGGTGGCGGCCCTCGCCGACTGCATCGCGGCCAACGAGGACGAGCTCGCCCGGGGCATCAGCTACGAGGGCGGCTTCCCCCTGCTGGCCACGGCCGGGGGCGAGCGGTGAGCGGGGCCCAGTACGCGGTCACCGCCCGCTTCGACCTCAAGCCGGAAGGCGTCGAGGGCTTCGACGCCCTGGCCCAGTGGCGCATCGAGCAGGCGGCGGCCAACGAACCCGGCCTGGTGGGCTACGCGGTGCACCGCGTCGACGGCGAGCCGCTGGCCCGCGTGTTCTACGAGATCTACCGCGACGAGACCGCCTTCAAGGAGCACCGGGCCACGGAACAGACCGCCGAGTTCGGGCGGCGCCACGTGCCCTTCGTGCAGGGCCCGCCCCGCATCGAGTTCCTGAACGTGCTGTTCAGCGCGAACGGGCTCGCACCCCGCCCGTGACCGCCCGTCTCCTCCTCCAGACCTTCCGAAAGCAGGACGCATGACCGCGCCGACCACCGTCTACCAGCCGCACCACACCGCCTTCTCCGTCGCCGACCTCGAGGCGTCCAAGACCTTCTACGGCTACTTCGGCTTCTCGCTCATCCTCGAGTGGACGAAGGAGGACAAGTCGCTGTCCATCACGCACCTCCAGCAGGAGGGCAGCGGCTACGTGCTGGAGCTGTTCCACTACGCCGCCAACGAGGACGGCCCTCGTTCGTCCTTCACCGTCGGCAACAACCTGCCCGAGGTCGGCGTGAAGCACCTCGGATTCAGCGTCCCCGACCTGGCGGCGGCCCGCGAGGAGATCATCGCCGCCGGTATCGGCGAGGTCACCGAGATCGCCCGCGGCCGCACTCTCGTCGACTACTTCTTCGTCATCGACCCGGACGGGATGTACCTGGAGTTCGTCAACGACTCCCGCGGCCTGGACCCGGGCGCACCGCTGCTGCTCTCCGGCACGCAGAAGTAAGGAAGGAACACACCGACATGGCCGTCTCCTCGTTCATGGTGCCGCTCGGCACCCGCGCGCCCGACTTCACGCTGCCCGCCCTCGACGGGCGGACCGTCTCCCTCACCGACTACGCCGACGCGCCCGCCCTGCTGGTCGCGTTCCTCTCCAACCACTGCCCGTTCGTGAAGCACCTCGAGAAGGCGCTCGGCGCCTTCGCCGAGGAGTTCCCGCGGCTCGCCGTCGTCGCCGTGTGCAGCAACAACACCTCCGTCGCGCCCGACGACGGACCGGAGGGACTGCGAGACCAGGTGGCCCGGACCGGCTGGACCTTCCCCTACCTGATCGATGCCGACCAGTCCACGGCCCTGGCCTACCGCGCGGCCTGCACCCCGGACTTCTTCCTGTACGGAGCCGAGGGCACCCTCGGCTACCGGGGGTCGTTCGACGACTCGCCCCCCGGCAACGGGCGGCCGGTGACAGGTGAGAGGCTGCGTGCCGCCGTCACCGGCACACTGGCCGGACGGCCCGTCCCGGAGCCGCACCACCCCAGCATGGGGTGCTCGGTCAAGTGGGCGCCCGGGAACGAGCCGGCCTGACCATGAAGCCGAGGATTTCCGTGCTCGGCACCGGATACCTCGGTGCCACTCACGCCGCCGGGCTCGCCGAGATGGGCTTCGACGTCATCGGGCTGGACGTGGACGCGGCCAAGATCGCCACGCTGGCCCGCGGCGAGGTCCCCTTCCACGAGCCCGGCCTCGGCTCCCTGATGCGCGCACACGGCCTCCGGCAGGCTGCGCTTCACCACGGACTACGCCGAGGCGGCCGCCTTCGCCGACGTCCACTTCATCGCCGCCGGCACCCCGCAGTCCGCCGGCGGCGCCGCGGACCTGCGGTACGTGGACGCCGTGGTCGACGCGCTGGCCCCGCACCTGACCCGGCCCTGCCTGGTCGTCGGCAAGTCCACGGTCCCGGTCGGCACGGCCGCCCGGCTCGCGGACCGGCTGGTCGCGCTCGCACCTGCGGCCGGCACCGTCGACCTCGCATGGAACCCCGAATTCCTGCGGGAGGGGCACGCGGTGGCCGACACCCTCGCCCCGGACCGGATCGTCGTCGGCGTGCGGACCGATGTGGCCGAGAAGGTGCTCCGGGAGGTGTATGCGGACATCCTGGAGCAGGGCACCCCCTTCCTCGTCACCGACCTCCC
The DNA here is from genome assembly GCF_002910905.1 of Streptomyces sp. SM11. Lineage (GTDB taxonomy): Bacteria > Actinomycetota > Actinomycetes > Streptomycetales > Streptomycetaceae > Streptomyces. The sequence goes on from NZ_NEUE01000210.1 coordinate 61,965, forward strand.
CACGGCGGAGCTGGTGAAGGTGGCCGCGAACGCCTTCCTCGCCACGAAGATCTCCTTCATCAACGCGATGGCGGAGGTGTGCGATGCCACGGGCGCCGACGTCATGACCCTGTCGCGGGCCCTCGGCCACGACGCCCGCATCGGGCCCCGCTTCCTGAACGCGGGCGTCGGCTTCGGCGGCGGCTGCCTGCCCAAGGACGTACGGGCCTTCCGGGCCCGGGCGAGCGAGGTGGGAGGTGACGGCGCCGCCGCCCTGCTCGCCCAGGTGGACGCCATCAACCTGCGGGCCCGCGACCGGGTACTGGACATGGCTCGCGGTGCCCTGGGCGGTGGCCTGGCCGGCCGGCGGATCGCCGTACTGGGCGCCGCCTTCAAACCCGACACGGACGATGTACGCGACTCTCCGGCCCTCGACATCGCCTCAAGAGCGGCGCGGGCGGGGGCGGAGGTGAGCGTCTACGACCCGATGGCGGCCGAGGCGGGCGGCACGGCGCGGCCCGAGTTGGAGTTCAGCCCCTCCCTGGAGGTCGCCGTCACCGGAGCCGACCTGGTCATGCTGCTCACCGAGTGGGAGGAGTTCCGGGCGGCCGATCCGCATCGCCTCGCCGTGCTGGTCCGGGCGCCCCGGCTGGTCGACGGCCGCAACGCGCTGGACCACCAGGAATGGGCGGCAGCGGGATGGAGCGTACGGGCACCCGGCCGGGTGCCGCTGGCCGGCGAGCCCGGACTCGATGAACCCGAGGCCGTCCGGGCCGATGGCCGCCCGAGCGCGGCAGCGTCCCTGTCCCCCATGTCCGAACCGGAAGGAGGGACGGTCCATGGCCGACACCGGACCACCAACCCGTGACCGAGCGCCTTCGATCGCCGAACGGATGAACACGCTCGCGCCGACGCGCCGCCACCGGCTGATCGTCGGCACGGTCGGACTCGCGCTGTTCTTCGACATGTTCGAGATCTTCATGTCGGGTGTGCTGGGCGCGGTGCTCACCCAGGAGTTCGACCTCACCCGCACGCAGACCTCTACCGTGCTGGCATCCGTGTTCGTCGGCATGTTCATCGGCGTGCTGGTGACGGGCCGGATCGCCGACCGGTTCGGACGGCGCCGCGTCATGCTGGGCGCGGTCGCTGTCTACACCGTCTTCTCGGCGGTGGGCGCGGTGAGCCCCGACGTGTCGATGGTGATCGGCGCCCGGTTCCTGGCCGGGATCGGGATCGGTCCCGTGCTGCCGCTCGCCGACTCCTACCTCAGTGACCTTCTCCCGGCCCGGTACCGGGGCAGATACACCGCCTGGGCCTACACCATCGGCTTCATGGGAGTGCCGGCCGTGGGCCTGCTGGCCCGCTGGCTGGTGCCGCTCAGTCCGCTGGGCCTCGACGGCTGGCGCTGGCTCTTCCTCATCGGGTCGGCGGGCGGGCTCCTCGTCCTGTCCCTGCGGCGCACCCTGGTGGAATCGCCGCGCTGGCTCGCCTCGGTGGGCCGCGCCGCCGAAGCGGAGGCCACGCTCCGCGAGTTGGGCGGCGCACCGGCGGCGGCGAAGAGTCCGGCGAGCACTCCGGAGCCCACGGGGCTCCAGAAGCCCGCTGATCCCCCGGAGCCGGATGGTGGCACCGGGCGGGCGCTGGCCACCGGCGAGGCCCTGCGGGCCCTGCTGCGCAGCCCCGTCTACCGGCGCCGCGTCGGCATGATGACCGTCTTCCACCTCCTGCAGGCGTTCGGAGGTTACGGATTCGGCACCATGGCCCCCCTGGTGCTCGCCGCCAAGGGCTACTCCATCGTCCACTCGCTGCTGTTCAGTGCGGTGACCTTCCTCGGCTACCCGCTGGGCTCGCTCCTCTCCCTGCCGCTGATCGAACGGGTGGAGCGCAAGTACCTCATCGTCGGCGCCGCGCTGGCGATGGCGGCGTCCGGAGTGCTGTTCGGCAGCGCGGAGAGCGAACTCACCGTCGTTCTGGCCGGCCTGTGCTACACGGCCGTCAGCAACGTCTTCTCGAACTCGTACCACGTCTACCAGGCCGAGATCTTCCCGACCGCACTCCGTGTCACCGCGGTGAGCTGGACGTACTCCCTGTCCCGGATCACCACGGCCGCGATGCCGTTCATCCTGGTGCCGGTGCTGGACGACTTCGGATCCGGGGTGCTGTTCGCTCTGGTCGCGGTGACGCTCGGCGTCATCGCGCTCGACATCGGGCTGCTGGGCCCGGCAACGACCGGGCGGGCCCTGGAGGCGGTGAACGAGTCCCTCGCAGCCCCCCGTCCGGCCGCAGCCCCCCGTCCGGCCGCGGGCGCCGTCCGGCGGTCGGCGGAAGGCGAGAGTGACGACCCGCCGGTCCCGGTGAAATGAGAAAGCCTGGAACTCGGCCAGGAACCACGTCGACGCGACCGAAAGTGGCACGCCTCCTCGCGATCGTGCTCGGAACCGGCGCTTGCATGGCACTGACCCACCTCCTGGCCTGAGCGCCCGAGCCACCCGGTGCGCCGGAGCCACACCCGACGAAGGACGACAAGGACGGACCCCGTACATGCCCACAGACGTGGACTTCCCGCTGCCCTTCACGGCGCCGGCCCCGGCGCCCGCCGCTGTCGAACAGGCCCGACGACGCGGTGTCGTCTGAGCGGTCCAGCACGGCCTGCTGCAGTCGGACGACGACGCCGTCGGCTACTTCCTCGCCATGAGGCTGTGGCGACAGGCTTCTGACCGCACCGGCGAGGGCACGAGCACCCAGCAGATCCACGACGAGATCCGCTCGATGTTGGTTGCCGGGGCCGAGACCTCGGCGACCCTGCTGCTCCGGGCGTTCCAAGTGCTCGGCACCCACCCCGGCATCGAGCGCCGGGTGCACGCCGAGCTCGACGAGGTGCTGGCCGGCCTCCACCGGAGCAGGGGCTGGTTGAGTGAACACCGCCACTATGGCGAGTCGTTGACGATCCTCGCGGGCGACCTGACCTGGGCGTACGCGGACCACCTGATGTCGGGGATGCCGCCGGCGGTCACCGAGGAGTGGTTCGACCTCAAGACGGAGCTGATCGAGGGGCAGACCCTGAACTTCACAGCGGCGGCGGAGCTGACGCCGGATCCCGAACTGGCCCTGCACATAGCGGTGGTGGAATCCGGCCGCTACACCATCCACCGGCCGTTGGCGCTCGGCACCCTGCTGGCGGGGCGCACCGACCTCATCGACGGCTTCGAACGCTACGTCGGAGCGCTGGGCGAGGCTTTCCAGCTGCGCGACGATCTCATCGACGCGTTCGGCGACGGCCGTGCGAGCGGCAAACCGGCGGGGCTCGACTTCGGGTACGGCAAGATGACGCTGCCGCTCTCCCTGGCGATGCGGTCCGACGCCGGATCCGGTCGCTGGTGGGACACGGTGTGCCCACCCAGCTCCGTGACCGCCTCTCCGGCAGCGCCGACCACGCCCAGGCCGAGGCCCGCATCGCCCAGCTCGTGGACCACGCCCGGGCCGCCCTCACCACGCTGGAGCAGCCGGTCGACATCCCGCCGCAGTTCGGCCACCGCGTTGACAGCATCGCTGGCACGCTGGCCCACGCTGTACGCGACGGACATCCCGTCCCACCCGCGCACTGTCGACACCTTGATCACATCGCCCCCGCCTCCACGCACTCCGCCGGAACTTCCCAGGCCAAACGGCATGGCACGAACGCACGGCGGCACCAAGTGGCAGCGGGGGCGACCGCAGTAACCCCTATCCGCTAGGCTGTCACCGGTCAGTCGACCTTCAGGGTGCCTGCCTGGGAAAGTGTCCCTCCGGACCTTTCCCAGCATCGCCCCAGGGGAGCCTGACCAGGGCGTTTGTCTCAGCCTGCCTGGCATTCCCCACTGGGGTTTCCGGCAACGTTTTCGGCAAGCCCCGCCTTCGCCTTCGTAGCTCAGGGGATAGAGCACCGCTCTCCTAAAGCGGGTGTCGCAGGTTCGAATCCTGCCGGGGGCACAACGTTTGCGCAGGTCAGAGCATGTTTTGCCCCCTCGGAGAGGTCTTCCGAGGGGGCAATTTTTCTTGCCGGGGGACAGCGGGGGGCAAACGATCATGGAAGTGTTGCGGACGAATAGCGCGAAGCGACACCACACATCAGGCGGCAGGCAAGGGCTCCCGGGGTGCGCCGACGGGAGTGGCCGGGAAGTGGGGACAGCCGCCAGAAAGAGCGACTGTCCCCACTTCGATCTTCTCAGGGCGAAGCGGGACGGATCAGGCAAGGCAGGGCAACTGCGGGCAAGAACTGCGGGCTCCCGAACCGCCCTGCATGCACTTGCAGCCACTGAAGACACCCGATGATCAGCTACACCTTCAAGGTCCGCGCAGCCCAGGCCGGACACGTGGCCGCATGGCGGGAGCGGGGACCGAATAACGGCCTCGTTGACGTGGAGATACCCCTCCGATCAACTCTGCACTTCGGGCAGAAGCCAGGCACGGCTGGCGGACGGGCCCGGCTACTCGTTGCACACACAGACAGCCTCAGCGTACTAGACTTGCATCAAAGAAAGTTTCATCAAGGAAACTTTCAGGGCAACTGTGCGAGCGAGGCAGGGCGTCATGAACGGATTCATCGGCCGCCGAACAGAACTCGGCCTCCTGAACGACCTGCTGCAACCGGTAAAGACCGGTGGACGCAGTGGACGTCCCGGGCGTGCGCTGCTGATCCGTGGACGCCGCCGCGTCGGCAAGTCCCGACTAGTGGAGGAGTTCCTGGATCGCGCCGAGCTGCCACACGTCTTCTTCACCGCCGTCGGCGGCTCGAAAGAGGAGGATCTGGCAGGCTTCGCCGCGGAGGTGGCAGCCTCCAGCCTGCCCGACGCGGGCCGCTTCGCGGACTTCACCGCACCACAAACGTGGGACTCCGCCCTGAGCCTGCTCGCTGCCGCGCTGCCGACCGATGCGCCCAGTGTCGTCGTCCTGGACGAGATGCCCTACCTCGTGCGCGAGGACCCCACTTTCGAGGGGGCCTTGCAGAAGGCCTTCGACCGGGCCCTGTCCAAACTGCCCGTACTGCTGGTCCTGATCGGCTCCGACGTCGCGATGATGGAGCAGCTCAACACCTACGGACGCCCCTTCTACCAGCGCGGCACCGAAATGATCGTCCCTCCGCTCAACCCGGCCGAAGTCGCCACCATGCTCGACCTGCCACCCGCCGACGCCTTCGACGCCTACCTCGTTTCCGGCGGCCTCCCCCTGATCCTGGAAGAGTGGCCGCACGGCGCCGGACTGTGGGACTACCTCGCCACCGCGCTGCGAAAGCCCACCTCTGCCTTGCTCGTCAGCGGTGAGCGCACCCTGGCAGCCGAGTTCCCGACGGAAGCACAGGCCCGAACCGTCCTCGGCACCATCGGCCACGGTGAACGTACCTTCACCCTGATCGGCCGGGCCGCCGGCGACCTCAACCCCGGCTCAGTGAAACGCTCGCTGGAACTTCTGACCGCCCGCCGCATGGTCGCCGCCGAGCTTCCTCTGTCCACCAAACCCAGCCGAGAGACCCGCTACCGCATCGACGACCCCTACCTACGTTTCTGGCTCTCCTTCATCGGCCCCGGCATTCCCGCCGTCGAGCGAGGCCGCGGCGACCGCGTCCTCGACTCCATCCGCACCAGCTGGACATCCTGGCGCGGCCGGGCCATTGAGCCCGTCATCCGTGAAGCCCTCTGGCGTCTGGCCGACGACCAACTCCCCCAAGACACCAACGCCGTCGGCAGCTATTGGACCCGCACCAACGATCCGGAGATCGACCTCATCGGTGCCGACCGATCCCCCATCGCCAAGAAGGTCACCTTCGCCGGATCCGTCAAATGGCTGGAGAACAAACCCTTCGACCACCGCGACCTGGCCCGCCTGATCACCCATCGCTCACAGCTGCCCGGAGCCGACGACGACACCCCCCTGCTCGCTGTCGCCCGCAGCGGCTGCACCGCCCAAGGGGTCACCGCACTCACCCCGGACGACCTCATCACCGCCTGGCGCTGACAGATGGTCACTGCGTGCATCTGGTTCCCGCCACGCGCTGAGAACGGCGAGCTGCTGCAGGCCAACAAGTCAGCGATCTCCCACTGGGTGAACGGCACCCGCCGACCTGCCGACCTGACCGTCCAGCACCTCGCCGAGGCTCTGTCCCGTCGGACCGGCCGCACTGTTACCCAGGCCGAGATCGTGGCCACAGCAACCGAGCTGGGCCGGGCCGCTGTTGAGCGCCACCACTTCTTAGCCGTTGCGGCCCTCACCGCTGCCGGCATCGCCATGCCCCTCGACTACGACCACGAAGCCACCTCCCGCATACTTCGTGCCCGCACCCAGACAAGCACCGTCGGCGAGAAGCACGTGGAAGTCGTACGCCAGATCACAGCAGCCTTCAGCGCGGCCGACGAGCGGCTCGGGGCAGGCACGGGCTGACCACCATAACCGCCTATCTCGCCGATACCGCAGCACCGATACTCCGAGCCCGTTTCCCTGCCGAATCGGTGCGCCATCGCGCTTTCGCAGGCAAGGATCCGGAGCGGGCGATCCAGCTGGCAGCCAGGGTGGGCAGCCCATCGTCCGCGCCGTACGTCGCCACGAGGAAGTCGAGGAATGAAGTTCCCCCAAGGCCGGGTAGTTAGGGCCTGCCGGGAAACAAGCCGTCGCTTCCGTGGTCGAGCCTCGTTGTTGTGGTATGGGGAGACCGGAGGGGATCGAGACCGCCCTGGCGGTGAAGTTTCAGGCGCTGTTTCCGCACTTGGACGAGCGTCAGCGTCGGCTGGCCATAGGGGCCGAAGCGCGGTCGCTGGGGCATGGCGGCATCCGGGCCGTGGCCCGTGCGGCGGGGGTGCGTGAGGGGACTGTGTCGCGCGGGGTTGCTGAACTGGAGTCCGGTGAGGTGCTGTTGGGGCGGGTCCGCCGGGCGGGCGGGGGCCGCAAACGGGCGGTGGACCTGGATCCGGGACTGCGGCCCGCGCTGCTGGCCTTGGTGGAGCCGGACGTGCGCGGCGATCCGATGTCGCCGCTGCGGTGGACGGTGAAGTCGACGCGGCAGCTGGCCGCCGAGCTGACCCGGCAGGGCCACCGGGTCTCGGCGGACACGGTGGCGGCCGTGTTGCGCGAGGACGGGTTCAGCCTCCAAGGCAATGCCAAGACCGTCGAAGGCGCCCAGCACTCGGACCGGGACGGGCAG
>NZ_NEUE01000211.1 GCF_002910905.1 Streptomyces sp. SM11
TTCGATTCCGGCGGCGGCGAGCCCGGCCGGGGCGGTCTCGGCGAGCGGTACGCCGTACTTCGCCAGCCGCAGCGGCATCATCGACTCGACCGGGGCCTTGCGCCGCCAGCTGCGGCCGAAGCGGGCCTGGAGGCGGGCCTGGTAGATCAGCCGGTCCTGTTCGAGCTTGATGACCTGTTCGTAGCTGCGCAGCTCCCACAGCTTCATCCGCCGCCACAGCTTGAACGTGGGGACGGGGGAGAGCAGCCAGCGGGTGAGGCGGACGCCTTCCATGTGCTTGTCGGCGGTGATGTCCGCGATCCGGCCGACCGCGTGCCGGGCGGCCTCGACGGAGACGACGAACAGTACCGGGATCACCGCGTGCATCGCGGTGCCCAGCGGGTCGGGCCAGGAGGCGGCGCCGTTGAACGCGATGGTCGCGGCGGTCAGCAGCCATGCCGTCTGGCGCAGCAGCGGGAACGGGATCCGCATCCAGGTGAGCAGGAGGTCCAGGGCGAGCAGGACGCAGATGCCCGCGTCGATGCCGATGGGGAAGACCAGGGAGAACCTCCCGAAGCCCTTCTCCTCCGCGAGCTCGCGCACGGCGGCGTAGGAACCCGCGAAACCGATCGCGGCGATGAGCACCGCACCGGCGATGACGACCCCGATGAGTATGCGGTGCGTGCGTGTCAGCTGCATTGCGGCCACGCGCGATCCCCTCCCCGACCTCTGTACCCCGACCCGACTTCTCCGCCCGGCCTTGTTGTTCAGCGTTCTTGAGCGATTTTCAGCCGGACATCCGACGTCCGGCGATGGCACAGCCTGGCACATGTGTGCGAGTTCCGTTGCGCGGGGAGGTGCCAAGGGCTCCTGTCCGGGCGTCGCCGGAGACCGCCGGAACGTGCGGAACCCGGCCCTCGGGGAGGGCCGGGTCGCGGAAAGGCGGTGCCGGGCGGGGCTGTTCGCGTCCTGCCGGTCCTGTGGACCTCAGGTCGCGTCGTGGGTGCGGGCACCCGGGCGGATCGTCAGCTCGACTTGGACTTCGGCTTCGCAGCGGACTTGGGGCTGTCCTGGTCGCTGCCCTTGGCCGCGTCCTTCTTGCCGTCCTCGGCGTCGTCCTTCGTGTCGTCCTTGGCCGGGGGTGTGACCTTGGCGTCGGAGGTGTCGGCGACGGCGGCGACCGCTTCCTTCGCAGCCTTCTGGGCGCCCTTGACGATGTCCGAGGACGAGGGCGTCTTGGCACCCGCGTAGCCCGCGCCGTTGTACGTCAGGGTGACGACGACGTTGCCCGTGCGCGCCACGACCGTGGCGTACGCGAAGTCCTCGTCCGTCTTGTTGAGGCCGTAGGTGACGAGGGTGGCCGCCTCGCCGATGCCGGCGGCGGGCTCCGCGGCGATCTTCTCGGCGCCCTCGGTGGCCTTCGCCTTGGTGACCTGCTTCGCGTAGTCGTCGGTGGCGCGCTTGGCGCCGCTGCCCAGCGACTGGTCCGAGTCGAACCGGGTGAAGCCGACGTCCAGCCAGCGGTACTGCGAGCCCTTGACACCCTTGTCGTCCAGGCCGTTCCAGGAGCAGCTGCTGCGGGCCGCCAGGTCGTTGGACCGGCCGGCCGTGCCGTTCTTCTTCTTGGCCTCGGGCACCAGGTCCTCGATCGTCTTCTTCGTGATCGAGCCGCACGGGTCGGGCAGATCGGTGAACCTGGCCGGCTCGACGGCGGGCGCCGAGGGCTTGGCGCTGGAGGCGCCGGACGACGAGGAGCCCGCGTTCTTCTTGCCGTCGGAGCCGGAGCCGGAGTCGGAGTCCGACGAGCAGCCGGCGGCTACGAGCATCACCGGAACGGCGGCGCAGGCGAGGATGCGGGACAGGCGCGGGGCTGATCGGTGCATGGTTCCTTCACTCGGATGGCACGGAACTCTCGGAGCTGGAGGTCTCGGTTCGTGCGGTGTGCGGGCGGGCTCGTAGCGGGTCGGTACGTCTTCCGGACTGCCACGGTACGACGGGCGGGGGCCGGCTCGTGCCGCCGCCGAGGGCCCCCGGCGACCGGAATCCGGCCGGAGGGGGCCCGGCGGGCGGCGTCTATTCGCTGAGCGCCTCGGCCAGCTTCCGGGCCAGTGCCTGGGCCTTCTCCTGGAGTTCCCTGCCGTCGGGCACCTGGGTGACGAGGGCCGGCTGCTCGGCGTACCGGACGGTCACGACCACATTCGATGTGCGGAATACCACGCTCACTGTCCGGTGCTGTGCGGTGGAACCTGCCCGAGTGGGCAGATCCTGCAGAAATGCGGCATCTCCGAGGTTGTCGAGCAAACGCGAGGGGAGGGCGTCTTCCGCGCTGCTGCTGCCGCTGTTGCCTCCGCCGGGGCCTCCGGAGGGCGAGGCGGTGGACGAGGGGTCCGCCGAGGCCGTGGCGTCCCCCGCCGCGTCCTCGGGCTCCCCCTCCTCGCCGGAGCCCTCGCCCTTCCCCTCGCCCTTCCCCTTGCTCTTCTCCTGCTCGCCCGGGGTCCCGGTGTTCTTCTCCGCGTCCGGCCCGGGGGTCGCCGAGGACGACAGGCCTGCGGCCCTCTCCTTCTTCGCGTACACCGTGTCGGCGCGGTCGTCGTCGCTGACCGCGGGGTCGTACGAGACGACGCGTTCGAAGCCGATGGAGAGGCTGCGCGTGGCGCCCGGCGCGTTGGACTTCCAGCTGCAGCCGACCTTGCGGTCGGTGTCGTACGTGACGGACGCCGTCCCCCGGAACACCTTCTCCTGCTGGTCCCCCGGCAGTTCCGCGGCACCGGGCAGCAGATCCTTGAGTGTTCCGCGCGGCACGGTACGGCAGGGGGCGGGCAGGGTCTTGTACTTGCCCGGGGGCGCGGGGGTGACCGTCGGGCTGCCCGCCTTGCTGTCGGCGCCGTTCGCGCTGCTGTCGGCGCCGGCGCTACAGCCGACGACGAGCGCTGCGAGAAGCGCGGCGCCGGGTACGTACGCCATGTGTCGCACCGTCCCAGGCTCCCTTCGGTACGGAAAACGGGTTGCCGCCCGGAGGCGGCCGATGGACACAATGTGTATCGCACGCGCCGCTGTGAATGCCGGTCGGCCGATGGGTTTGCCGATCTTGGCACCGGTTTTGCGCTTTCAGTCTTTTCGGGGGAATCGAGGAGTTATGTCGTACGTAGAGGTACCGGGAGCGAAGGTTCCCATCCGGATGTGGGCGGACCCCGCGTCGGTCGAGGACGGCGCGATGCAGCAGCTGCGCAACGTCTCCACGCTGCCGTGGATCAAGGGTCTGGCCGTCATGCCGGACGTCCACTTCGGCAAGGGGGCGACGGTCGGTTCGGTGATCGCGATGCAGGGCGCGGTGTGCCCGGCCGCGGTGGGGGTGGACATCGGCTGCGGGATGTCCGCCGTCAGAACGTCCCTCACCGCGAACGATCTTCCCGGTGACCTGTCACGGCTGCGCTCCAAGATCGAGCAGGCCATTCCGGTCGGCCGGGGGATGCACGGCGACGCGGTGGACCCGGGGAAGCTGCACGGGTTCCCGACGACGGGATGGGACGACTTCTGGGGGCGGTTCGGGGGGATCGCCGATGCGGTCAAGTTCCGTCAGGAACGCGCCACGAAGCAGATGGGAACGCTCGGATCGGGCAACCACATGATCGAGTTCTGCCTCGACGGTGATGGTGCCGTGTGGCTGATGCTGCATTCGGGCTCCCGCAACATCGGCAAGGAGCTCGCCGAGCACCACATCGGCATCGCGCAGAAGCTTCCGCACAATCAGAGCCTCGTCGACCGGGACCTGGCCGTCTTCATCTCGGAGACCCCGCAGATGGCCGCCTACCGGAACGATCTGTACTGGGCGCAGGAGTACGCCAAGTACAACCGCGCGATCATGATGGCGCTCTTCAAGGACGTGGTCCGCAAGGAGTTCAAGAAGGCGAAGCCGGTCTTCGAGCAGGAGATCTCCTGCCACCACAACTACGTGGCGGAGGAGCGGTACGACGGAGCGGACCTGCTGGTCACCCGCAAGGGAGCGATCCGCGCCGGCTCCGGCGAGTACGGGATCATTCCCGGATCGATGGGCACCAGCTCGTACATCGTGAAGGGCCTGGGCAACGAGAAGGCGTTCAACTCGGCCTCCCACGGAGCCGGTCGCCGGATGAGCCGGAACGCGGCCAAGCGCCGCTTCACGGTGCGTGACCTGGAGGAGCAGACACGCGGTGTGGAGTGCCGCAAGGACTCCGGCGTTCTGGACGAGATCCCGGCCGCGTACAAGCCGATCGAGCAGGTCATGGAGCAGCAGCGGGACCTGGTCGAGGTCGTGGCGAAGCTCAGGCAGGTCATCTGCGTCAAGGGCTGAGGTGAGGGGCGTCGCCGACGACGGTGTCCTCGTCCGGTGTCTCCGGGCCCTGGGAGACGCCGTCGAGCGTGCGGAACTCCTGTGCCACCGGCCTCTTCGCGCACCGCTCCTTCGTGGGCTCTCCGGCCGGTACGGCGGTCGGGGGCTTTCTTCCTGACACGGCGTGGCCGGGGGGGTGTCTCTATGTCCTTCGTCAAGGACGTGGTGTCTGGTATGGGGCTATTTGGGGTGGTCATGCGGTGAGGGTGACGGTGGGGGTTCTGGATTCGTAGAAGGTGCCGTCGCGGAGCATGGCGAAGAGGACGCTGATGCGCTGCCGGGCAAGGCGGAGGAGTGCCTGGGTGTGGGTTTTGCCGCGGGCTCTTTGCCGGTCGTAGTAGGTGCGGGAGGCGGCGTCGGCGTTCATGCAGGCGAAGGCGGAGAGGAACATGGCGCGTTTGAGCTGCCGGTTTCCGCCTCGTGGTGCGTGTTCGCCGTGGATCGAGGTCCCCGAGGATCTGGTTGTCGGGGCGAGGCCGGCGTAGGAGGCGAGGTGGGCGGCGCTGGGGAAACCGGTGCCGTCTCCGACGGTGACCAGCAGGACTGCGGCGGTCCTGACTCCGACTCCCGGCATCGAGGTCAGGACCGGGTGAAGAGGGTGGGCCTCCAGCAGGCTGTTGATCTGCGCTTCGAGTGCCCGGCGCTGGTCGTGGACGGCTGCGAGGGAGGCGGCCAGGGACGGGATCACGATGTCGAGGGTGCCCGTGCCGGGAACGATGACGGTCTGTTCGTCGAGAGCGTCGAAGACATCGTCGATCAGCCGCGCGGCCATCCGCGGGGCTTTCGGGCGGATGAGTTCGACGAGTCTGCGGCGGCCGGCTTTCCGCAGAGCGGCCGGGGATCCGTGGCGCTCGAGGAGCCAGGTGACCGCAGGGTGGTCCAGCCGGGGCCCGAGCACGCGCTCCAGCGACGGGTGAAACTGGGTGAGGAGCCCGCGTATCCGGTTGCTGGTGCGGGTCGCCTCGGCCGCGAGGTCCTGGTCGAAGCCAGTCAACACCGTGAGCTCGGCGGTGATCTCGTCGGTCAGCTCCAGCGAACGCAGAGTGTGGGGCATCGTCCGGGCGGCGTCCGCGATCACCGCCGCGTCCTTCGCGTCCGTTTTCGCCTCGCCCGGATACAGATCAGCGATCCGTCGCATGGCAAGCCCGGGCAGGTAGGCGACCTCGCAGCCCGCGTCGCGGGCCACGGTCAGGGGCAGAGCGCCGATGGACGCTGGCTGGTCCACGATGACCAGGACCGTGCCGAACTTGGCCTTGAGCTTGTCGAAGACCGCCCGCAGCTTCGGCTCGCTGTTGGGCATCGGCTTGTCGAAGACCTTCTTCCCGGCCGGGGTGAGCCCGTGGCCGTGGTGGGCGGTCTTGCCGACGTCCATCCCGAGGAAGACGCCCACGCCTTCGATGTCGAACATCGCACCCTCTCCAGGTCGTTGACCGTGCCGGCCTCGGCGGTGGCACCGTGCTCGCGCATCCACGTTATGCAGACCTGCCGCCCGCGAACTGCCCGGCATTGCGCCGGATCGGGCGGTAGCCGGGTCTCTCATCAGCGTCTCCGACGGCACCTGCCGGGCCCGGCGACACCACCCCCCAGGTCATCCGATCGACAGAGGGGACACAGTCATACCGGCCCCGGAGGCCAGCGGCCCCATTGCAGGACCGCGAAAAACATAACGGGGGGGGCG
>NZ_NEUE01000212.1:0-46073 GCF_002910905.1 Streptomyces sp. SM11
CGGTTTCCGCCTCGTGGTGCGTGTTCGCCGTGGATCGAGGTCCCCGAGGATCTGGTTGTCGGGGCGAGGCCGGCGTAGGAGGCGAGGTGGGCGGCGCTGGGGAAACCGGTGCCGTCTCCGACGGTGACCAGCAGGACTGCGGCGGTCCTGACTCCGACTCCCGGCATCGAGGTCAGGACCGGGTGAAGAGGGTGGGCCTCCAGCAGGCTGTTGATCTGCGCTTCGAGTGCCCGGCGCTGGTCGTGGACGGCTGCGAGGGAGGCGGCCAGGGACGGGATCACGATGTCGAGGGTGCCCGTGCCGGGAACGATGACGGTCTGTTCGTCGAGAGCGTCGAAGACATCGTCGATCAGCCGCGCGGCCATCCGCGGGGCTTTCGGGCGGATGAGTTCGACGAGTCTGCGGCGGCCGGCTTTCCGCAGAGCGGCCGGGGATCCGTGGCGCTCGAGGAGCCAGGTGACCGCAGGGTGGTCCAGCCGGGGCCCGAGCACGCGCTCCAGCGACGGGTGAAACTGGGTGAGGAGCCCGCGTATCCGGTTGCTGGTGCGGGTCGCCTCGGCCGCGAGGTCCTGGTCGAAGCCAGTCAACACCGTGAGCTCGGCGGTGATCTCGTCGGTCAGCTCCAGCGAACGCAGAGTGTGGGGCATCGTCCGGGCGGCGTCCGCGATCACCGCCGCGTCCTTCGCGTCCGTTTTCGCCTCGCCCGGATACAGATCAGCGATCCGTCGCATGGCAAGCCCGGGCAGGTAGGCGACCTCGCAGCCCGCGTCGCGGGCCACGGTCAGGGGCAGAGCGCCGATGGACGCTGGCTGGTCCACGATGACCAGGACCGTGCCGAACTTGGCCTTGAGCTTGTCGAAGACCGCCCGCAGCTTCGGCTCGCTGTTGGGCATCGGCTTGTCGAAGACCTTCTTCCCGGCCGGGGTGAGCCCGTGGCCGTGGTGGGCGGTCTTGCCGACGTCCATCCCGAGGAAGACGCCCACGCCTTCGATGTCGAACATCGCACCCTCTCCAGGTCGTTGACCGTGCCGGCCTCGGCGGTGGCACCGTGCTCGCGCATCCACGTTATGCAGACCTGCCGCCCGCGAACTGCCCGGCATTGCGCCGGATCGGGCGGTAGCCGGGTCTCTCATCAGCGTCTCCGACGGCACCTGCCGGGCCCGGCGACACCACCCCCCAGGTCATCCGATCGACAGAGGGGACACAGTCATACCGGCCCCGGAGGCCAGCGGCCCCATTGCAGGACCGCGAAAAACATAACGGGGGGGGCGATGCGCAGGAAAACCCAGTGGGAGTCGCGCGGGTTCCAGCGGAGCTTCGCGGCGAAGGCGTCCCTCGTCGTGGCGGGAAGGTCCGTTCCCTCCAGGGTCCTCGCCTCGCCCTCGATCAGCACCACATCGCGGGTGGGGCCGAGGGTGACCCGGATGGGACCGCCGGGAGTCACGTTGACGGCCGTCGGATTGGTCCGCCGGGTGGCCATCACCAGAGTGCCGGTGTCGCCCTCCCAGAGGAATGACAGCGGGACCAGGGGCCTCGGGCAGGAGTCCTAGGACCGGTCGCTCTCGTGGCGGGAGCAGGCGCAGACTGGGCCCATGATCTCGCAGCCACCTGTGACGTCCGGAGCCTCCGTCCCGGAACCCGACAGGGGCGACGGTGGCGTCACCGATGCCGCCGTCGACGCCTATCTCACCCGGATCGGCGCGGACCGGCCGGTGCGGGCCGATAGCGAAGCGCTGCGCGAACTGCAGCACCGGCATCTGCTCGCCGTTCCCTTCGAGAACCTCTCGGTCCACCTGGGCGAGGACATCGTGCTGGAGGAACGGGCGCTCATGGACAAGGTGACCGGTGGGCGCGGCGGCTTCTGCTACGAACTGAACGGCGCGTTCGGGGCGTTGCTGCGGGCCCTCGGCTTCCGGGTGGCCCTGCTCCAGGCCCGGGTCTTCGGCGACGGCGGCCGGCTGGGCATTCCGTACGACCACATGGCGCTGCGGGTGGAGACCGAGGACGGCACGGGGCCCTGGCTGGCGGACGTCGGGTTCGGCGACAACGCGCTGCGGCCGCTGGCGCTCGACGACCGGACGGAGCAGGAGGACCTCCGAGGTGTGTTCCGGTTCCGTGAGGCGCCGCAGGGGGACCTGGATCTGCTGCGTGGCGGCTCGCGGCAGTTCCGGCTCGATCCGAGGGCGCGGACGCTGCCGGAGTTCCAGGTCGGGGCCTGGTACCACCGCACCTCGCCGGACTCGCATTTCACCCGGTCCCTGGTGTGCTCCCGGTACACGGAGGCCGGGCGGGTGACGCTGAGCGGACGATCTCTGGTCACCACGGTCGGCGGGGAGCGGCACCGTACGGAACTGGTCACGGACGAGGAGGTGCTCGCCGCCTACCGGGACCACTTCGGGGTGCGGCTCTCCCGGGTTCCCGAGGTCCGGAGGCAGTCGCCGTTCCGGGGAGCGGCCCACGGTGGTGACCCCGCGAACGGCCAGGACGATTGATCCACACAAGCGGAACAGGTAATTCGGACCTTCGGTAACACCTGGGCACAGCTCATCACACCTCGCTATACGTCGGCACACCTCGGTACACCTGGTCACACCTCGGTACACCTGGTCACAGCTCCGTACAAGCCCTTCTGAGAACCTCCGTTTGCCTCGAACACCGCAAAAGTGATCGAATGCATGCTCGTCGGCGGGCTGCTGATCCGACAATGACGTCCACCTGTCAGGGCCCGAAGTGTGAAGCGCCCCTGGGGGTACGTAAGAGATGTTCGGCCGTTGGCTGGGAAACAGAGGCCAGGCGGGTGGGCGCGGTGGGGCCCTCGCCGGATTCCAGGTACCCCGTACCGCGGGCGTGCTCAGCTGCCGGGTGCTGGACCCGGTCAACGAACCGGTCCAGCAGGCCGAGTTCGTCGTGACCGACAGCATGGGCCGCAAGGTGACAGGCGGCGAGACGGACCCCTTCGGCAGTGCTCTCGCCACGGTCCCGGCGGGCGACTACCGGCTGGCGATCACGGCCGAGGGCTTCACCCCGTTCCACGGGGCGGCGACGGTGACCGAGGGCGCGCACGCCACCCTGGGCGACCTGACCCTCCAGGTGGCGCAGCCCCCGCAGCTGCCCGACCCCGGCGACTGGGACATCGAGCCGAACCACTCGCAGATCGGCTTCACCGCCCGGCACATCGGGCTGGCCCGCATCCACGGCAGGTTCAACACCTTCGCCGGGGCGGTCCGGATCGCCGACCGCATGGAGGACTCCGCCATGCACGTGATCATCGACGCGGCGTCGATCGACACCAATGTGCAGATGCGCGACGACCACCTGCGCTCCGGCGACTTCCTCGACGTCGGCCGCTACCCGACGCTGGAGTTCTACAGCGAGCGTTTCGTCCACCGGGGCGGCAGCCGCTGGGGCGTCACCGGTGCGCTGACCCTGCACGGCGTCAGCCGTACCGTGACGCTGGACACCCAGTACCTCGGTATCGGCAATGGTCTTGAGGGCGAGACGCGTGCCGCCTGCCGGGCCACCACAGAACTGCACCGCGAGGACTTCACCCTCACCTGGCAGACCATGCTGGCGCGCGGGATCGCCGCGGTGGGGCCGAGCATCGTCATCGACCTGGACATCCAGATCGTGCCCAAGGGCTGAAGCCGTCCCGGTCGTGCCCGAGGGCTGAGCCGGCCGGGCGCTACGGCTTCTCCAGCCAGCCTTCGTACTCCGCTGCGAACGCGTCGAGCGCGGCCGGGTCCAGGCGCCCGGCCGCGTCCTCCACGACCACCAGCCACTGGGCGTCCTCGGCGTCGTCCTCGCCGGCCAGCGCGTCCCGTACGAGCTGGGGCTCCTCGGCGACCCCGAAGCGGTCCGCCAGCTCCCCGGCCACCTCCTCCGCGGAGTCGCGGTCGGGCAGTACCAGCACATGTCTCACATCGCTCACCCGGTCATTCTCCGGTACGGGCGTCCGTGCCCCGCGCCCCGGGGCGGCCCGCCCGTCAGTGCTGTCCGGGCTGTCAGTGGGGCGTGGGATGCTGGAACGCGATGGCCACCAGGAAGAATTCCACCGACGATCCGCTCGCCCCCCTCACCCTCGCCGTGGGCCAGGAGGACCTCCTCCTGGACCGTGCGGTGCAGCAGGTGGTGGCGGCCGCGCGTGCCGCCGACGCCGACACGGACGTACGTGATCTGGCGTCCGACCAGTTGCAGCCCGGCACGCTCGCCGAGCTCACCAGCCCCTCGCTCTTCGCCGAGCGCAAGGTCGTGATCGTGCGCAACGCGCAGGACCTCTCGGCCGACACGGTCAAGGACGTCAAGGCGTATCTCGGCGCGCCGGTCGAGGAGATCACCCTCGTCCTGCTGCACGCGGGCGGAGCCAGGGGCAAGGGGCTGCTGGACGCGGCGCGCAAGGCGGGAGCGCGGGAGGTCGCCTGCCCGAAGACCACCAAGCCCGCGGAGCGGCTCTCCTTCGTACGGTCGGAGTTCCGGACGCACGGGCGGTCCGCGACGCCGGAGGCCTGCCAGGCCCTGGTCGACTCCATCGGCAGCGATCTGCGGGAGCTGGCGAGTGCGGTGTCCCAGCTGATCGCGGACGTCGAGGGCACGATCGACGAGGCGGTCGTCGGGCGCTACTACACCGGGCGGGCGGAAGCCTCGTCGTTCACCGTCGCCGACCGGGCGGTCGAGGGGCGTGCGGCGGAGGCGCTGGAGGCGCTGCGGTGGTCGCTGTCGACCGGGGTCGCGCCCGTCCTGATCACCAGTGCGCTGGCGCAGGGGGTGCGGGCGATCGGGAAGCTGTCCTCCGCGCGGGGCGGCCGGCCGGCCGACCTGGCCCGGGAGCTGGGGATGCCGCCGTGGAAGATCGACCGGGTGCGGCAGCAGATGCGGGGGTGGACGCCGGACGGGGTCGCGGTGGCCCTGCGGGCCGTGGCGGCGGCGGAT
The DNA here is from genome assembly GCF_002910905.1 of Streptomyces sp. SM11. Lineage (GTDB taxonomy): Bacteria > Actinomycetota > Actinomycetes > Streptomycetales > Streptomycetaceae > Streptomyces. The sequence goes on from NZ_NEUE01000212.1 coordinate 4,927, forward strand.
GCGGGGGTGAAGGGCGGGGGGGACGATCCTGAGTACGCTCTGGAGAAGGCCGTCGTCGTGGTCGCCCGGGCCGCGCGGGCGGGTCGGGCGGGTCGGTAGGCGCTTCCCTCCGGGGGCCGCCGCCTGGTGTGGGGCCCTGCGGACACTGGTTCCGTCCGCAAGAGCCGGACGGGCTGAGTGGTGCGGGTTCGACGCAGAGCGATGGTGCGGGTTCGGCGCGGCGCGCGGGGCCTCGTGCGAGTACCGGTACCGTCCTCAAGCGCCGGACGGGCTGGGTGTGCCCCCGGACGGGCCGCAACGTGCCCCGACGGGCCGGAAGCGCACGCACGGAAGCCCCGGGCCTCGATCTGGGGAGATCGGAGGACCGAGGCTTCCGGGTCACACTCTTGGTGCGCCGCACCCGCGTGGCGAACGCAGGTTCGGTGTGCGGCGCGGGGTGCCGGTCCGGGGCGGGAGAGAGGGCCCGTTAGTCCGTTCCGGCGGTCACATCAGTGAGCTTCGGGAAGAAGCTCAGGCCTGCAGGGCGGCAACCTTGGACGCCAGCGCCGACTTCTTGTTGGCGGCGGAGTTCTTGTGGATGACACCCTTCGAGACAGCCTTGTCGAGCTGACGGGAGGCGTCGCGGACGGCCGTGGTGGCCTTCTCGACGTCACCGGCAGCGGCGGCCTCGCGGGCCTTGCGGATCGCGGTCTTGAGCGACGACTTGACGGCCTTGTTGCGCAGGCGCGCCTTCTCGTTGGTCTTGTTCCGCTTGATCTGGGACTTGATGTTCGCCACGAAAGAGCCTTTTCAGGTTCGTTGGATCTTCTATGTGCGCCACGCCGCTGATGAGAGCCACGAGGCACAGCTGTCCACGGTAGCAGTCACCCTCCGACCGGCCCAAACCGGTCGCGGTCCCGCAGGCGTGGGACGATGGAGCCTACGTATCGATCCGACCGACCCGACATCGACCCGAGACACGGCGTTCGGCGTCTCAAGAATCAGGACCCTGCGTGCCCGCGACTCCTTCCAACGTGCCCGATCCGAGCCGTACCGACCCGGCGCTGATCCGCAATTTCTGCATCATCGCGCACATCGACCACGGCAAGTCGACCCTCGCCGACCGGATGCTTCAGCTGACCGGCGTGGTCGACCAGCGGCAGATGCGTGCTCAGTACCTCGACCGGATGGACATCGAGCGCGAGCGCGGCATCACCATCAAGTCCCAGGCGGTCCGGCTGCCCTGGGCGCCCGACACGGGCGAGGACACGGGCACCACCCATGTCCTCAACATGATCGACACCCCGGGCCACGTGGACTTCACCTACGAGGTCTCCCGTTCGCTCGCCGCCTGCGAGGGCACGGTCCTGCTGGTCGACGCCGCGCAGGGCATCGAGGCCCAGACGCTGGCCAACCTCTATCTCGCGATGGAGAACGACCTCACCATCGTCCCGGTGCTCAACAAGATCGACCTTCCCGCCGCGCAGCCGGAGAAGTTCTCCGAGGAGCTGGCCAACCTCATCGGCTGCCAGCCCGAGGACGTGCTCAAGGTCTCCGCCAAGACCGGTGTCGGCGTGGACGCGCTGCTCGACCGGGTCGTGCGGGACGTGCCGCCCCCGGTCGGCGTCGCGGACGCCCCCGCCCGCGCGATGATCTTCGACTCGGTCTACGACGCGTACCGCGGTGTCGTCACCTACGTCCGTGTCATCGACGGCCAGCTCAACAAGCGCGAGCGGATCCGGATGATGTCGACCGGCGCCACCCACGAGCTGCTGGAGATCGGGGTGTCGTCCCCGGAGATGACCCCGGCCGACGGCATCGGCGTGGGCGAGGTCGGCTACATCATCACCGGAGTGAAGGACGTCCGGCAGTCCAAGGTCGGTGACACGATCACCTCCCTGCACAACGGAGCGACCGAGGCGCTGGGCGGCTACAAGGACCCGAAGCCGATGGTGTTCTCGGGGCTGTACCCGCTGGACGGCTCGGACTACCCGGACCTGCGCGAGGCGCTGGACAAGCTCCAGCTCAACGACGCCGCCCTGGTCTACGAGCCGGAGACCTCCGCCGCGCTCGGCTTCGGCTTCCGCGTCGGCTTCCTCGGCCTGCTCCACCTGGACGTGGTCCGCGAGCGGCTGGAGCGCGAGTTCGGCCTCGACCTGATCGCCACCGCCCCCAACGTGGTCTACCGCGTCGAGATGGAGGACGGCACCGAGCACGTCGTCACCAACCCGAGCGAGTTCCCCGAGGGCAAGATCGACAAGGTGCACGAGCCGGTCGTCCGGGCCACGGTGCTCGCCCCGAGCGAGTTCATCGGCGCGATCATGGAGCTGTGCCAGGGCCGGCGCGGCACCCTGCTCGGCATGGACTACCTCTCCGAGGACCGGGTCGAGATCCGCTACACCCTGCCGCTCGCGGAGATCGTCTTCGACTTCTTCGACCAGCTGAAGTCCAAGACCCGGGGTTACGCCTCCCTCGACTATGAGCCCACCGGCGAGCAGTCGGCGCACCTCGTCAAGGTCGACATCCTGCTGCACGGCGACAAGGTGGACGCGTTCTCCGCGGTCACCCACAAGGACAAGGCGTACGCGTACGGCGTACGGCTCGTCGCCAAGCTGCAGAAGCTCATCCCCCGGCAGAACTTCGAGGTGCCGATCCAGGCGGCCATCGGCGCCCGGGTCATCGCCCGTGAGACCGTCCGCGCCATCCGCAAGGATGTCCTCGCCAAGTGCTACGGCGGTGACATCTCCCGTAAGCGGAAGCTGCTGGAGAAGCAGAAGGAGGGCAAGAAGCGGATGAAGATGGTCGGCAACGTCGAGGTTCCGCAGGACGCCTTCATCTCCGTCCTGTCGACCGACGAGTCCGCGGGAGAGAGCAAGGGCAAGAAGTAGCCCCGCGCCGACGCCTGCCGATGAGCAGTCCGGAGGGCCCCCATGCCGCAGCATCGGTATGGGGGCCCTTTCGTTATGAAAGCAGCGGCCCGTTGCCTCTTACGTGGCGGACAAGTGCGCTCTACTCTGATCACGACTTGATGGTTACTGGCTAGTTAACAAGCCGAGCAAGCAGGTTGCGCCGCAGACGAGAGCGCAGCACGAGAGCAGCGGGACGAAAGCAGCAGTACGCGCAGCAGAACGAGCACTCAGGACGACAGCAGTAGGTCGCCCGTATCAAAGAAGCCGGTCGTAGCAATGCCGCAGGCCCGGAGGACGTCGTGAGCGACACACAGACCTTGATCGATAGCCGGCCGCCCTCCGTGGCGGCCCTCTTCATCGACCGCGTGGCGGCGACCCCGGACGGGGAGGCGTACCGCTATCCGGTGCCGTCGGCCTCGGGCGGGGGCCCCGACGACTGGAAGTCGCTGAGCTGGGGCCAGGCCGCGGAGCGGGTCTACGCGATCGCCGCGGGGCTGATCGCGCTCGGCGTGCGGCCGGAGGAGCGGGTCGCCCTCTCCTCGGCCACCCGGGTGGAGTGGATCCTCATCGACCTCGGGGTGATGTGCGCGGGCGCCGCGACCACCACGATCTACCCCTCCACGAACGCCGAGGAGTCCGCGTTCATCCTGTCCGACTCCGAGAGCCGGATCCTCATCGCGGAGGACGCCGAGCAGCTGGCCAAGGCCCGGGAGACCCGTGAGGGCCTGCCGGACCTCGCCCATGTCGTGGTCATCGACCCGGTCGGCGTCGAGCCCGCCGAGGGCGACCCCGAGGGCTGGCTCATCACCCTCGCGGAGCTGGAGGCCAAGGGCGCCGAGCTCCTCGCCAAGACCCCTGACGCGGTCACCGAGCGGGTCTCCACGATCACCGCAGACCAGCTCGCCACCCTCATCTACACCTCGGGCACCACCGGCCGCCCCAAGGGCGTACGGCTGCCGCACGACAACTGGTCGTACATGGCCAAGGCCACCGTGGCGACCGGCCTGATCAACGCCGACGACGTGCAGTACCTCTGGCTGCCGCTCGCTCACGTCTTCGGCAAGGTCCTCACCTCCGGCCAGATCGAGGTCGGCCACGTCACCGCCGTCGACGGCCGTATCGACAAGATCATCGAGAACCTGCCGGTCGTCCAGCCGACCTACATGGCCGCCGTGCCCCGGATCTTCGAGAAGGTCTACAACGGTGTCGCCTCCAAGGCCCGCGCGGGCGGCGGCGCCAAGTACAAGATCTTCCAGTGGGCGGCCGGGGTCGCCCGCGAGTACGCCAAGGTCTCCCAGGACAACTTCCGCCGCACCGGCAAGGCGTCCGTCCCCTTCGCGCTCGGCGCCAAGCACAAGGTCGCCGACGCGCTCGTCTACTCCAAGATCCGCGAGGCCTTCGGCGGCCGGCTGCGCGCCTGCGTCTCCGGCTCCGCCGCGCTCGCCCCGGACATCGGCTACTTCTTCGCGGGCGCCGGCGTCCACATCCTGGAGGGCTACGGCCTCACCGAGACCAGCGCCGCGTCCTTCGTGAACCCGGGAGAGTCCTACCGCACCGGCACCGTCGGCAAGCCGCTCCCCGGCACCGAGGTGCGCATCGCGGACGACGGCGAGATCCTGCTGCGCGGCCCCGGCGTCATGGAGGGCTACCACAAGCTGCCCGACAAGACCGAGGAGGTCCTGGAGTCGGACGGCTGGATCCACACCGGGGACATCGGTGAGCTGTCGGTCGACGGCTACCTCCGCATCACCGACCGCAAGAAGGACCTGATCAAGACGTCCGGCGGGAAGTACGTCGCCCCGGCGGAGGTCGAGGGCCAGTTCAAGGCGGTCTGCCCGTTCGTCTCCAACATCCTGGTGCACGGCGCGGACCGTAACTTCTGCACCGCGCTCATCGCCCTCGACGAGCCCACCCTCCTCGGCTGGGCCGCCGAGAACGGCCTGGAGGGCAAGTCGTACGCGGAGGCCGTCGCCGCCCCGCAGACCGTCGAGCTGATCGAGGGGTACGTCAAGCGCCTCAACGAGGGCCTTCAGCGCTGGCAGACCATCAAGAAGTTCCGTCTCCTGCCGCGCGACCTGGACGTCGAGCACGGCGAGCTGACCCCCAGCCTCAAGCTGAAGCGGCCGGTCGTCGAGCGTGAGTACCAGAGGCTCATCGACGAGATGTACGCGGGCTCGCGCGAGGCGTAGCACGGGCGGTGCCGGGGGCGTCGTCCCGGGAAGCGCGGGCGGGGCGTTCGGACACCGATGTGTCCGGCCGCCCCGCTGTGACTGAGCGCGGTGTCCGGCCACGCGTGCCGGGTACGGCGCTCGGTCACCATGTCTGTACCGGCCCCAGCGGAATCTGTATCAGCTCCGAGCGGACCTACTGGAGCCCCTGCACGGTGCGACGCGATGCGTACGCGAACGATCGGGACAGCGCCCGACACTCTCGGCAGGGCGACAGGGCAGCGGTGTGCACGCCAGAAATACTGCTGTGCATGAATGATCCCCGATCCATCAGCAAGCCCGGCCGGTCCGGTCTGTCGCGACGGCTGGTCCCCATGACCGGTCGTGACCCGGAAGAGCACGGCCGGACCGCCTCGCCGCTGGAGCTCTTGTTCGACCTGACCTTTGTCGTCGCTGTCGGCACCGCGTCGTCCCAGTTCGCGGAGATGCTCGCCGAGGGCCACGCCGCCCAGGCGATCACCGCGCTCGTTCTGGCCATGTTCGCGATCAGCGTCGCCTGGATCAGCTTCAGCTGGTTCGCCTCCGCCTTTGCCACTGACGACTGGCTCTACCGGGCTCTGACGATGATCCAGATGATCGGCGTCGTCGTGTTCTCACTGGGCCTGCCGGCGATGTTCCATTCCGTGGAGGAGGGCAGCCACCTCGAACTGCGGGCCATGGTCATCGGATACGTCGTCATGCGGATCGCGATGGTGCTCCAGTGGTGGCGCGCCGCCCGGCAGGCCCCGTCGTTCCACGAAGTCGGCATGGCCAACATCCGCTGGACGCTGATCGCTCAGGCCGGCTGGATCGTCGTGGCCTTCACTCCCATGCCGATCGCCGTCGTATTCGTTGCGTTCGCCGTCCTGGGAACCCTCGAACTCGTTCTGCCAGTGCTCACGCAGGGCTCCGCCGGCGGTACCCCGTGGCACCCACACCATGTGGCCGAACGGTACGGCCTCTTCGCGATCATCGTTCTCGGTGAAGGCGTCGTCGGCACGGTCGCCTCCTCCGGCGACCTCCTGGGCGGCGGAGACGGTACGCACTGGACGTGGAACGCGATCGCTGTCGTCGTCGCCGGTGTCGGGCTGACCTTCGGTATGTGGTGGATGTACTTCCTAACGCCGTTCGGCGACATCCTGGTACACCGACGCAAGCGCGGATACCTCTTCGGCTACGGCCACATCCCCCTGTTCATCGGCGTCGCCGGAGCAGGAGCCGGGCTGCACGTGGCGGGTCTGTACATGGAACACCACGCCGAGGTCTCCGGCGTCGCCGTCGTGCTCGCACTCGCTGTCCCGGTCGGCCTCTACATGCTCATGATCTACCTTCTGCACACCCTCCTGCTGTCCGCGGCCGACCGCTTCCACATCGTTCTGATCACCCTCACCATCGTCGTACTGCTCGCCGCGGTACTCATGGCGGCGGCCGGCGTAGCCATCGCTGCGTGCCTGCTCGTCGTCATGCTCGCGCCGTTCGTCACCGTGGTCGGCTACGAGACGATCGGCCACCGTCACCAGCAGAGAATGCTGGAAAACCTCGGTGCGCGGTAGGCGGAGCGAGCTCGGCGGGGACATGGGCGCCCCGGGCCGGAATCCGGCGTGCACCGAGAACTTCCTCGGCTGACGCCGGGAGCTCGTGCGGCCACCTGCGGCGCTCAGTCACCACCCGCCCGTCGTGCACGCCCCGTTGTACTTCCCGAAGCCTTGCGTTCGAAGCTGCTCGATTTTCCGCCCACTTCGGTAACTCGGTGCTTATGGATGCGGCCGGTCTGTCACTCTGTCGGTGTCGTCGGACCGTAGGAGCCGCACCGTGGCGCCCATTCCCTTGCAGCGGGACACCGTGCAGCGCCCCGGCACCACCCGTGCCGGGTACGCGCACGGCCCGCGCCTGGCCAGCCGCACCAGCCTGCCCGGCATACCCCTCGCCCCGTCCGCCGCCCGCCGGTTCGTGCGGGCCGCGCTCGCCGAGTGGACCGGGCTCGGGGTGCCCGCCGCCGTGGGCTTCAGCGACCGGCTGGCCGATGACGCCGTTACCGTCACCAACGAGCTGGTCACCAACGCCGTCGTGCACGCCGGGACCACGGTCGACCTGGTCCTCAGGCTGGAGGAGGAGGGCGGCGGCGACGAGCCGACGGCCGCCCTCGTCCTGGAGGTCACCGACCATCACCCCGCCCGCCCGGTGAGCGGCGACGGGCCCGGGAAGGACCCCGAACCCCTCGGTACGGCCGCGGGGGAGCTGCCCGACCCCGCCGAGTGCGGCCGCGGCCTCCAGCTCGTCGCCACCCTCGCCGACTCCTGGGGCATCACCTATCGCACCGGCCTCAAGACCGTCTGGGCCCGCCTCCCCGTCGACGACTGGAGCGCCCCGTCCGCCCCGCCCGACCGGGAGGCCCTCGGACGCGGCCTGCGCGCCGCCGAGATCCTCGCCCCTGCCGCCCGGCGCACCGAGCGCGACGACGCGGCCTGGGACAGCCGCGGCGCCCCGGCCTTCCTCGCCGAGGCCTCCGACCTGCTCGCCGGGCAGCTCGACGAGGACCTGGTGGCCGCCATAGCGGGCCAGCTGCTGGTGCCCCGGCTGGCGGACTGGTGCGCGATCTGGCTGGAGACCGAGGGCGGGGGACCGGCCGCCGACCCACGGCTCGCCCGCGTCTGGCACAGCGACGAGACCGGCACCGAGCCCCTGCGCACCGCCCTGGAGAGGGAGCCCCTCCGCCTTCCGGCCGGCGTCGGCTCCGGCCCCGTGCCCGTCCCCTGGCCCGCACGCCCCGCCGAGGAGGACCAGGAGGGCGCCGCCGGCGAGGACCGGGAAGGCGCCCCCGCGCCCCCGCACCCCGGCGGCCGGGACGGGGCCGCGCTGGCGTTCCGGATCACCGCGGGCGGCCGGGCCCTCGGGACCGTCCTCGTCGGCCGTGAGGGCGTCACCCAGGTGCCGGAGGCCGTCGCCTCGCTCATCGAGGACTTCGTCCGCCGCCTCGGCCTCGCGGTCGGCGCGGCCCGCGCCTACACCCGGCAGGCCACCATCAGCCGGATCCTCCAGCGCGGCCTGCTCCCCAGCAAGGTCGCCGAGATCCCCGGCGTCACCAGCGCCCTCGTCTACGAACCGAGCGACGACGGGGTGGTCGGCGGTGACTTCTACGACATCTTCCCGTGCCCCGGCGACCGCTGGTGCTTCGTCCTCGGCGACGTCCAGGGTTCCGGCCCCGAGGCCGCCGTCGTCACCGGCCTCGCCCGCCCCTGGCTGCGGCTGCTCTCCCGCGAGGGGTTCGGCGTCGGGGAGGTCCTGGACCGGCTGAACCGGCTGCTCCTCGACGACGCCATGGAGGCCGCTGAGGCCGCCGCTCTGATGGTCGCCGCCGCCGGGGGCCAGCAGCTCCACGACGGCACCCAGTCACGGTTCCTCTCCATGCTGTACGGGGAGGTCGTCACGCTTCCCGACGGCGGGGTCCGCTGCACGGTGGCCAGCGCCGGACACCCGCTGCCGCTGCTGCTGCGCCCCGACGGCTCCGTACGCCCGGCCGCCGAGCCCCAGGTGCTGCTCGGGGTCGTCGAGGACGTGGCCTACGAGAGCCAGGTCTTCGACCTCGCGCCCGGGGACACCCTGCTCTGCGTCACGGACGGGGTGACCGAGCGGCGGTCGGGTCCGCTGATGTTCGACGACGGGGACGGGCTGGCCCGGGTGCTGGCCGGGTGCGCCGGGCTGCCCGCCGAGGTGACGGCCGAGCGGATCCGGCGGGCCGTGCACGAATTCGCCGAGCAGCCCCCGGACGACGATGTGGCCCTACTGGTGCTGCACGCGGACTGAAGCACCTCGCGGGCGAGCGACAATGGACGGTATGCCTTCCGTACTGCCTGATGGTGAGCCCGTGCCCGACGACGGGGCGCTGCCCCGCCACGCCCTGGAAGGCGCAGCCGGCCGGCCGCTCGGCTTCTACCTGCACGTCCCGTACTGCGCCACCCGCTGCGGCTACTGCGACTTCAACACGTACACCGCCACCGAGCTGCGCGGCTCCGGAGGGGCACTGGCCTCCCGCGACAACTACGCCGCCCACCTGATCGAGGAGGTCCGCCAGGCCCGCAAGGTCCTCGGCGACGACCCGCGCCCGGTCCGCACGGTCTTCGTCGGCGGTGGCACGCCGACGCTGCTGCCCGCCGCCGACCTCGTGCGGATGCTGGCGGCGATCCGCGAGGAGTTCGGGCTCGCGGACGATGCGGAGATCACCACCGAGGCCAATCCGGAGTCCGTCGACCCCGCCTATCTCGCCGCGCTGCGCGAGGGCGGCTTCAACCGGGTCTCCTTCGGCATGCAGAGCGCCAAGCAGCACGTCCTGAAGATCCTGGACCGCACGCACACCCCCGGCCGCCCCGAGGCCTGTGTCGCCGAGGCGCGCGCGGCGGGCTTCGACCACGTCAACCTCGACCTGATCTACGGCACCCCCGGTGAGTCCGACGACGACTGGCGCGCCACCCTGGACGCCGCGATCGGCGCGGGCCCCGACCACGTCTCCGCGTACGCCCTGATCGTCGAGGAGGGCACCCAGCTCGCCCGGCGCATCCGGCGCGGCGAGATCCCGATGACCGACGACGACGCGCACGCCGACCGCTATCTCATCGCGGACGAGGCCTTCGCCGCCGCCGGCTTCGACTGGTACGAGGTGTCCAACTGGGCCACCACCGAGGCCGGCCGCTGCCTCCACAACGAGCTGTACTGGCGCGGCGCCGACTGGTGGGGCGCGGGCCCCGGCGCCCACAGCCACGTCGGCGGGGTCCGCTGGTGGAACGTGAAGCACCCCGGCGCGTACGCCCAGGCCCTCTCCGAGGGCCGCTCACCCGGCGCCGGCCGCGAGGTCCTCGCCGGCGAGGACCGCCGGGTCGAGCGGATCCTGCTGGAGCTGAGGCTGCGCGAGGGCTGCCCGCTGGACCTCCTGAAGCCCGACGGCCTCGCCGCCTCCCGCCGTGCCCTGAGCGACGGGCTGCTGGACCCGGAACCGTACGGGAAGGACCGCGCGGTCCTCACCCTGCGCGGGCGGCTGCTGGCCGACGCCGTCGTCCGCGACCTGGTCGACTGATCCGGACGGGCGGCCTCACGGCTCGCAGTCCTTGGCCGTCAGCGGCGGAGCGGACCCGGCGGGCTTGCCGCAGACGATGGTCCGCTCGGCGCTCGGCCCGGGGCGGATCATCTTGACGATATTGAGACCGTGCACGTTGTCGGAGACCGAGGACTTCGCCCGGCTGAACGAGATCGTCCCCGTGGGCATGCTGTTGAGGTCCACGGTGTGCAGCGTCGCCCATGTCTTCGCCGCGCTCCGGCGCTTGTCGCCGCGCGCCGCGGCGTCGTACAGGGCCGCCGTCGTGCTGTAGGAGATGACGGTCTGCCCGCTGGCGAACAGCTCGTCCTCGTACGCCGGACGCCCCGAGGCCAGCGCGGTGACCTCCCCGTCGGGGTGCAGAGCCCGCAGTGTGCGGTACGCGTCCGCGTAGAACCCGAGGTTCTTTCCCGGCTCAGCGGGGCGAGGGAGCTGTGGTAGAGCGTGACGTTGGCCGCGATCGACGTGCTGTCGCCGAAGGTGCCCTTCGTCAGGTCGTCCCCGGTGAACACCGTCATCCGCCGGTCCGAGCATCCGGTGGTGCCCGACAGACCCGCCATCAGCGTCGGCACGTCCTCGACGCGCCCCGCGAAGTACAGCGCGTCCGGGACCCGCTCGGCCTGGCAGATGCTGGTCAGCGGGGCGTTCAGGCTCGCCCCGCCCGCGAGGTCGTACGCCACGTCACGGCCGAGCGAAAAGCCCGACGTCCGCAGCATCTCCTTGCCCGCGGCCCGCTGCTCGGCGGTGTACATGTCCAGGTCCCCGTTGCCGTCCTCGCGCGACAGCACGATCGCGTGCGGCCGGTCCAGCCCCTTCGCGACCTGCCGGGCGACCAGCCCGAGCGCGTACGTCTGCTCCTCGTCCGTCGCCGCGAGCCCGAAGTAGTTGGGGAACTTGCGGGGCAGATCGCCGCTGGAGTTCGTCGTGTTCACCAGCGGCAGTCCGGTCCTTGCCCCTGGCGGTCAGCGGACCGGCGTACACGACCGTCACATACGCGGCGCCCGGCTCGATGTCGTCGTTCTCCTCACGGATCGCCCGCTCGATCCGCTCGAACGTGATGCCCTTCCCGGCCCCGTTCAGCTCCAGGCCGTTGCCCCCGGCGAAGAGCACCTCGGGCGCGGTCGCCACCCCCACGCACTCCCGGTCGCCGGCCCGGCCTTTCCAGATCGCGTCCGTGTTGCGGTCGGTCAGCGGCCCGTGGCAGTACGTGTCGCGCCAGTGCCCGGCCCACAGGAACGCCCCCAGCAGACTGCCCACGACGAGCACGGCGATGCTCGCCCGCGACATCACCCACCACGCCCAGGTCCGCCGCACCCGGTGGGTGACGAGCTGCGCGTGCGCGTGCTCATCGGTCAGCTTCTCCGTGGACAGCGGCAGCAGCACCCACGCCAGGGTCGCGGCCGCCACCGGTGACTGGCCCAGACTCAGATCCTTGACCCAGCGCTCGTAGCGGTCCTGGGCCCCGGAGCCACCGGTCCGCGGACCGGAACCCGGCCGCTCAGGAGGCAGCGGCGGGGTGTGCCGCATGATCTCGGAGGCCGGCAGTGAGGCGAGCAGCAGCAACGGAGCCACCTCGCTGCGCCGCGACCGTACGTTGTTGATCGCGTTGATGAGCAGGATGCCGCCGTTGTCCTGCGTGGCCCGGGGCAGGAACACCACCGGCGGGACCGTGCGCTTGCTGCGCCGCCAGTCCAGGGAGTGCGGGCGGTAGTTGTGCCGCAGGTCCTCCAGCAGTGCCTGCACCCGCAGTTCCAGATGGAACTGGCGCGCGTGCTCGTCGCCCGCCCCCGCTTCCGCCACCCGCTCCGCGACCGCCCGTGCCCGCGCCCCGATCACCCGCCACGAACCGCTCGGCGAGAACCACGACCAGCCGTCCGACGGGTGGCCGGTGCTGGACGCGGCCAGGGACGAGGTGGTGGCGAACCACCGGCTGGCCCGGCGCAGCCACAGCAGCGGCGGCGCGGCCCGGCTCGCCAGGCCCGCCACGGCGAGCCCGATCAGCGCGAGGGCCGACACCAGGGCCGTCAGCAGCCAGTCGACCTCCCCGAGCAGCACGCTGAGCAGGGCGATGAAGAGCGCGCCGACGAACGTCTCGGGCCGTACCGACTCCCGCAGCGAGTCCCACCGGGTGCCCCTTTCGGCCCATGGACCGCCTGCCCGTTCTCCCACCTCAACAACCGACGGCACGTGTGGGACGCAGGCATTCACAGGGATCGGTACGTGATCCTCCTCAACGGGGTGCCTTCAGGTCCGGGACATCAGTCCGGAAGGGTGACGAAGTCGATCAATTCCTCTACCCTGCCCAGGAGTTGGGGCTCAAGGTCCTTGTAGCTGCGCACCTTGGACAGGATGTGCTGCCAGGCCGCCCCGGTGTTCTGAGGCCACCCCAGCGCCCGGCACACGCCCGTCTTCCAGTCCTGCCCCCTCGGCACCACCGGCCAGGCGTCGATCCCCACCGACGACGGCTTCACCGCCTCCCACACATCGATGTACGGGTGCCCCACCACCAGCACATGCGCATCCGTCACCCGCTCGGCGATCCGGGACTCCTTGGAGCCGGGCACCAGATGGTCCACCAGCACCCCCAGCCGGGCGTCCGGCCCCGGTGCGAACTCCCCGACGATCGCCGGAAGGTCGTCCACCCCCTCCAGGTACTCCACGACCACGCCCTCGATCCGCAGGTCGTCGCCCCACACCCGCTCCACCAGCTCCGCGTCGTGCCGGCCCTCCACATAGATCCGTCCGGCCCGCGCCACCCGGGCCCGCGCCCCGGGCACCGCCACCGAACCGGAGGCCGTACGGGTGGGACGCACGGGACCACCGGGGCCCGGGCGCACCAGCGTGACGACCTTGCCCTCCAGCAGGAAGCCACGCGGCTCCATCGGGAACACCCGGTGCTTGCCGAACCGGTCCTCCAGGGTCACGGTCGGCCCCTGCGCCGTCTTCTCGCAGCGGATCACCGCCCCGCAGAAACCGGTGGAGACCTCCTCCACGACCAGATCGGGATCGGCGGGCACGTCGGGCACGGGGACGGACCGCTTCCACGGCGGGGTCAGGTCCGGCTGGTAGCTGCGCATGGCACGACGATATTCGCCGTACCCGCGCCGGGCGGTGTCACACCGCCTTCTTCGCCGTGCCCGGGACGGCCGGTGTCACGCCTCGTCGTTCGCCGCGCCCGGGCCCGCCGACGTCACACCACGTCGAACCGCTCCGCGAGCGACGCCCGCTGCGCCCGGACGAACGCCGCGTCCACCACGGCCCCGTGCCCCGGAACGTAGACCGCGTCCTCGCCGCCCAGCGCCAGCAGCCTCTCCAGCGCGGCCGGCCAGCGCGAGGTGATCGCGTCCGGCCCCGCCTGCGGCTCGCCCGACTCCTCGACCAGATCCCCGCAGAACACCACCGGAGGCCCGCCGTCCGCGCCCGGTACCAGCGCCGCCAGGTCATGGCCGCTGTGGCCCGGGCCCACGTTCGCCAGCAGCACCTGCCGGCCGCCGCCCAGATCGAGCGTCCAGTCGCCGCACACCTCGTGCTGCGGGACCACCAGCGTGTCCACCGACCGGGCCGCCTCGTCCTCCGGGACCCCGTGGCGCACCGACGCCACGCACAGCTGTTCCGTCTCGTCCCGCAGCAGGGCCCCGACGCCCACCGCCCCGTACACCTGAGCCCCGGCGAACGCCGCCGTGCCCAGCACATGATCGAAATGCGGGTGGCTCAGTGCGATATGCGTCACCCTCCGTCCGAGCAGCGCCTCGGCCTGCAGCCGCAGCTCGACGCCCTCGCGCAGCGTGGCGCCCGTGTCGTACAGCAATACGCCGTCCGGCCCGGCGACCAGCGCGACGGTGGCGTCCCAGCCCGGGAGCCGCCGCCTGCCGATACCGTTGCCCAACCGCTCCCAGCCGAAGTCTTCCCAAGCGACGTCCATACCACGACGCTATCGGCAACGCCCTGCGGTCTCGTGGGAGCGTGGCCGGTCGCCCTTGCCCCGGCCCCACCCCACCCCCGTACACTGACTGCGGGGATTGCTGGCACTCGAACGCGCCGAGTGCCAGCCGGACACCGGAGAGATCCGGAGAGACACAGCTGGAGGTGTGCGCGATGCTCAGCGAACGCAGACTCGAAGTGCTGCGCGCCATCGTCCAGGACTATGTCGGCACCGAGGAGCCCGTCGGCTCCAAGGCCCTGACCGAACGGCACCGGCTGGGGGTCTCCCCGGCCACCGTCCGCAACGACATGGCGGTGCTGGAGGACGAGGGCTTCATCGCCCAGCCGCACACGAGCGCGGGCCGCATCCCCACCGACAAGGGGTACCGCCTCTTCGTCGACAGGCTCGCGGGCGTCAAGCCGCTGTCCTCGCCCGAGCGCCGGGCCATCCAGAACTTCCTGGACGGCGCGGTCGACCTCGACGACGTGGTCGGCCGGACGGTGCGGCTGCTCGCGCAGCTGACCCGGCAGGTCGCCGTCGTGCAGTACCCCTCGCTGACCCGCTCGACGGTGCGGCACGTGGAACTGCTGGCGCTCGCCCCAGCTCGGCTGATGCTCGTCCTGATCACGGACACCGGCCGGGTCGAACAGCGTATGATCGACTGTCCTGCACCGTTCGGTGAGACATCGCTCGCGGATCTGCGGGCCCGGCTCAACAGCCGGGTCGTCGGACGCCGCTTCGCGGATGTCCCGCGGCTGGTGCAGGAGCTGCCGGAATCTTTCGACAGCGAGGACCGGGGGACGGTTTCCACGGTTCTTTCCACCCTCCTCGAAACACTGGTCGAGGAGACGGAGGAGCGGCTGATGATCGGCGGCACCTCCAACCTCACCCGCTTCGGACACGACTTCCCGGTGATGATCCGGCCGGTGCTGGAAGCACTGGAGGAACAAGTCGTCCTGCTGAAGCTGCTCGGTGAGGCAACGGACTCCGGCATGACCGTACGAATCGGGCACGAGAACGCCCACGAGGGGCTCAACTCCACGTCCGTCGTCGCGGTCGGCTACGGTTCGGGCGACGAGGCAGTCGCCAAACTCGGCGTGGTCGGACCGACCCGCATGGACTACCCCGGAACGATGGGAGCGGTACGCGCAGTGGCACGTTACGTCGGACAGATCCTGGCGGATTCGTAAGTGGCCACGGACTACTACGCCGTACTAGGCGTGCGCCGCGACGCATCTCAGGACGAGATCAAGAAGGCATTCCGTCGGCTCGCCCGCGAGCTGCACCCGGATGTCAACCCGGACCCGAAGACCCAGGAGCGGTTCAAGGAGATCAACGCCGCTTACGAGGTGCTCTCGGACCCGCAGAAGAAGCAGGTCTACGACCTCGGCGGCGACCCGTTCTCCGCCGCCGGCGGTGGCGGTGGCGGTGGCGCGGGCGGTTTCGGGGCCGGCGGCTTCGGCAACTTCTCCGACATCATGGACGCGTTCTTCGGCAACGCCGCGCAGCGCGGGCCCCGCTCGCGGACCCGGCGCGGCCAGGACGCCATGATCCGGCTGGAGATCGACCTCAACGAGGCGGCCTTCGGCACCACCAAGGACATCCAGGTCGACACGGCCGTCGTCTGCACCACCTGCAGCGGCGAGGGCGCGGCCCCCGGCACCTCCGCCCAGACCTGTGACATGTGCCGCGGCCGCGGCGAGGTCTCGCAGGTCACCCGGTCCTTCCTGGGCCAGGTCATGACCTCGCGGCCCTGCCCGCAGTGCCAGGGTTTCGGCACGGTCGTGCCCACCCCCTGCCCGGAGTGCGCCGGCGACGGCCGCATCCGCTCGCGGCGCACCCTCACGGTCAAGATCCCCGCGGGCGTCGACAACGGCACCCGCATCCAGCTCGCCGGTGAGGGCGAGGTCGGCCCCGGCGGCGGCCCGCCCGGCGATCTGTACGTGGAGATCCACGAGCTGCCGCACGCCGTCTTCCAGCGGCGCGGCGACGATCTGCACTGCACGGTCACCATCCCCATGACGGCCGCGGCCCTCGGCACCAAGTGTCCGCTGGAGACGCTGGACGGCCTGGAGGAGATCGACATCCGGCCCGGCACCCAGTCCGGCCAGTCCGTGCCCCTGCACGGGCGCGGGATCACGCATCTGCGCGGCGGCGGCCGGGGCGACCTGATCGTGCACGTCGAGGTGACGACCCCCTCCAAGCTCGACGCGGAACAGGAGCGGCTCCTGCGGGAGTTCTCCAAGCTGCGCGGCGAGGAGCGACCTCTGGGTCAGTTTCAGCCAGGTCAGCAGGGGCTCTTCTCCCGGCTGAAGGACGCGTTCAACGGTCGCTGAACCACTTCTCCCCTTTCACCGCACCGCCCGCCGGTTCCGTACCGGCGGGCGGTGCGGCGTACGGCGGGAGAACCGGTCAGGCCGTCGGCTGGCTGATTCGGCCCCGTGCACGGGCACGTGGCACGATGCGCTCATGTCCTCCGAGTTGACCGATCTCTGCCGGTATCCGATCGTGCAGGCACCCATGGCGGGCGGCGCGTCCGGACCTCAGCTCGCCGGGGCCGTCGCCGATGCCGGCGGGCTCGGATTCCTGGCCGCCGGGTACAAGACGGCGGACGGGATGTACAACGAGATCAAACAGCTGCGCCGGCTCACCGGCGGGCCGTTCGGCGTCAACCTCTTCATGCCGCAGCCCGCGCTCGCCGACCCCAGCGCCGTCGAGGTCTACCGCCACCAGCTCGCCGGCGAGGCCACCTGGTACGAGACCCCGCTCGGAGACCCGGACAGCAGCGGCGACGACGGCTACGAGGCGAAGGTCGCGATCCTGCTGGAGGACCCGGTCCCGGTGGTCTCCTTCACCTTCGGCTGCCCCACCCGCGACACCCTCGACGCCTTCGCCAGGGTTCGGACGCACACCATCGTCACGGTCACCTCGGCCGAGGAGGCCCAGAGCGCCCAGTGGGCGGGCGCCGACACCGTCTGCGTCCAGGGCGTCGAGGCGGGCGGCCACCAGTCCACCCACCGCGACGACCCGCAGGCCGACCAGGCCGGCACCGGGCTGCTCTCCCTCATCACGCAGGTCCGCGAGACCGTGCAGATCCCGGTCGTCGCCACCGGCGGCCTGATGCGCGGCGCACAGATCGCCGCCGTCCTCGCGGCGGGCGCGGACGCCGCCCAGCTCGGCACCGCCTTCCTGATCTGCCCCGAGTCCGGGGCGCACCCGCTGCACAAGCAGGCCCTGACCAACCCGCTGTTCGTCCGCACCGAGCTGACCCGCGCCTTCTCCGGGCGGCCCGCCCGCGGTCTGGTCAACCGCTTCGTCCGCGAACACGGCCCGTACGCCCCCGCCGCCTACCCCCAGGTCCACTACGTCACCAGCGGGCTGCGCCGGGCCGCCGCCAAGGCCGGGGACGCTCAGGGCATGGCCCTGTGGGCCGGACAGGGCCACCGGATGGCCCGCGAACTGCCCGCGGGCGAGCTGATCGAGCTGCTCGCCGCCGAACTGGAGGCCGCCCGGTCCTCCCTGAGCATGAGGAGCCCCCGGTGACCGCACCGGTTTTCGTCGTCGAACGGATGCCCACCGGGCCGGAGTTCGTCCTGGACGGCCCCGAAGGACGGCACGCCGTCTCCGTCAAGCGGCTCAAGCCCGGCGAGGAACTCGTCCTCACCGACGGCCTCGGCCACTGGGCGGACGGCGTCGTGCGGGCCGCCGAGGGCAAGGACCGCCTCACGGTCACCGTCCGCGCAACCGTCCAGGAGGAGCCCGTACCCGAACCCCGGATCACCGTCGTCCAGGCACTCCCCAAGGGTGACCGGGGCGAGCTGGCGGTCGAGACGATGACCGAGACCGGCGTCGACGCGATCGTGCCCTGGCAGGCGGCCCGCTGCATCACCCAGTGGAAGGGCGAGCGGGGCGCCAAGGCCCTGACGAAGTGGCGCAGTACGGCGCGGGAGGCGGGCAAGCAGTCCCGCCGGGTGCGCTTCCCCGAGGTGACCGACGCCATGACGACCAAGCAGGTCGCCGCACTGCTCGCCGCCGCCGACCTCGCCGGGGTCCTCCACGAGGACCGCGACCACGACAGCACGCCCCTCGCCAACGCCGAACTGCCCGCGACCGGTTCGATCGTCCTCGTCGTCGGACCGGAGGGCGGCGTCTGTCCGCAGGAGCTGGCCGCCTTCGCCGAGGCGGGCGCCCGCCCCTACCGCCTCGGCCGGAGCGTGCTGCGCACCTCCACCGCCGGTACGGCCGCGACCGCGCTGCTGCTGGGACGCACGGGACGCTGGGGCTGAAACGCGGAGGCACCCCGTCAGGAGGCTGCCCGGCGATAGCATGCCCGTGTACTGATCTTCGGAGAAGCGAACCGACCACCAGCGACGAGGAGGCCCGGCCATGGCGGGAGAGCCGCAGTCCGACTGCCTGTTCTGCAAGATCGTCTCGGGAGACATCCCGGCGACCATCGTCCGCGAGAGCGAGAACACCGTCGCCTTCCGCGACATCAACCCGCAGGCCCCGACCCACGTCCTGGTCATCCCCAAGGTCCACTACCCGGACGCCGCCTCCCTCGCCGCCGCCGAACCGCAGATCGCCGCGGACGTGCTGCGCGAGGCCGGAGCGGTCGCCGTCGACGAGAAGATCGACGACAGCGGCTACCGGATCATCCTCAACACGGGCTCCGGCGCCGGACAGACCGTCTTCCACGCGCACGCCCACGTCCTGGGCGGCCGCGGCCTCCAGTGGCCTCCCGGATAACGAAAGCCTCCACCATGTCCGTACGCGAGCTGGTGGTGCTCGGCACCGCCAGCCAGGTCCCCACCCGGCACCGCAACCACAACGGCTATCTGCTGCGCTGGGACGGCGAGGGCATCCTCTTCGATCCCGGCGAGGGCACCCAGCGCCAGATGCTGCGGGCCGGGGTCGCCGCGCACGACATCCACCGGATCTGTATCACCCACTTCCACGGTGACCACTCCCTCGGGCTCGCCGGGGTGATCCAGCGGATCAACCTCGACCAGGTGCCGCACCCGGTGACCGCGCACTACCCGGCGAGCGGGCAGCACTTCTTCGACCGGCTGCGGTACGCCACCGCCTACCGTGAGACCGTCGAGCTGAACCGGGCCCCGGTCGCCGGAGCCGGCGGCGTCCTCGCCGCCATGCCCGCGTACACCCTGGACAGCAGGAAGCTCTCGCACCCCGTCGAGTCGTACGGCTACCGCCTCACCGAGCCCGACAGCCGCCGCATGCTGCCCGCCCTCCTCAAGGAGCACGGCATCGCCGGACCGGACGTCGGCCGCCTCCAGCGGGCGGGCTCCCTCGGCGGCGTCACCCTGGAGCAGGTCTCCGAGCACCGGCGCGGGCAGCGGTTCGCGTTCGTCATGGACACCCGGCTCTGCGACGGGGTGTACGCGCTCGCCGAGGGCTGCGACATGCTCGTCATCGAGTCGACCTTCCTCGACGAGGACGAGAAGCTGGCTGTCGACCACGGGCACCTGACCGCCGGACAGGCCGCCCGGGTGGCGAAGGAGTCGGGCGTGCGCCACCTCGTGCTGACCCACTTCTCCCAGCGCTACAGCGACCCGGAACTCTTCGAGACCCAGGCCCGAGCCGCCGGGTTCGACGGCGAACTCACCGTCGCCCAGGACCTGATCCGCGTCCCGGTCCCCACCCGCCACCACCACTGAAACATCCGCACCACCGCCGACAACCGCACCACCGCCGACAACCACTCCACCGTCAACAACCGCACCACCGTTTGCGAGACACCGTGCACCTCCCCAAGGCCGAACTCCACCTCCACATCGAAGGCACCCTCGAACCCGAGCTGGCCTTCGCTCTCGCGGAGCGCAACGGGGTGGCCCTGCCGTACGCCACCACCGACGAACTGCGCGCCGCCTACGAGTTCGAGGACCTCCAGTCCTTCCTGGACCTCTACTACGCGCTGATGGCCGTGCTGCGTACGGAGGAGGACTTCGCCGAACTCGTCGATGCCTACCTCACCCGCGCCGCCGCCCAGGGCGTCCGGCACGCCGAGATCTTCTTCGACCCGCAGGCCCACACCGCCCGCGGCGTCCCGATCGGCACGGTCATCGAAGGGATCGGCCGGGCCCTGGAGCGCAGCGAGGAGAGGCACGGCGTCTCCACCCAGCTGATCATGTGCTTCCTGCGCGACCTGTCCGCTGAATCGGCCCTCGGCACCCTGGACGCGGCCAAGCCCTATCTGCACCGGATCAGCGCGATCGGCCTGGACTCCGCCGAGGTCGGCCACCCGCCGGCCAAGTTCCGCGCGGTGTACGAGGAAGCCACCGCCCTCGGCCTGCGCAAGGTCGCCCACGCGGGGGAGGAGGGCCCGCCGGAGTACATCCGGGAGGCCCTGGACGTCCTCGGCGTCGAGCGCGTCGACCACGGGCTGCGCTGTCTGGAGGACCCGGAGCTGGTGGCACGGCTGGTCGCCGACCGGGTGCCGCTCACGCTCTGCCCGCTCTCCAACGTACGGCTGCGCACGGTCGACACGCTGGGGGACCACCCGCTGCCGCAGATGATGGCCGCGGGGCTCCTCTGCACGGTGAACTCCGACGACCCCGCCTACTTCGGCGGGTACGCCGGGGACAACTTCGACGCCGTCCGCGACGCGCTCGACCTGGACCGGGAACAGCTGCGCACCCTGGCCCGCAACTCCTTCGAGGCGGCTTTCCTCGACCACGACGAGGAGCGCCGGGCGCGCTACCTGTCCGAGGTCGAGGCGTACGCGTTCGACTGACCCGGGCCGCCGTCCGGACCGGCCGTCCGGATCGCGCTGCGCACCAGCCGCCTGCGCCGCAGCGCCGGTACGCGCAGCTCC
This sequence comes from Streptomyces sp. SM11, assembly GCF_002910905.1. GTDB lineage: Bacteria > Actinomycetota > Actinomycetes > Streptomycetales > Streptomycetaceae > Streptomyces. Next base: position 25,862 of record NZ_NEUE01000212.1, read on the forward strand.
GTGACGGCCTGCTCCGGTGAACCGAGCTTCGGCACCGCGCCGGGCAGGCCCCCGGTGGTGGCGGCGAGCAGGGCGGCCGGTGCGCCACCGCGGCGGCGCACCGAACCGGGCACCAGCGGACGGCCGCCGGTGTGCAGGGCCACGGCGGTCACCGGGGCGGCGACCAGCAGGGTGGCCGCCCCCAGGATCAGCCCCATGGCCGGATAGCCGGCCTTCTCGGAGAGCACACTGCCCAGCAGCGGGCCGCAGGCCACCCCCACGGAGGAGGCCGAGCCCGCCAGCACCGCCCACCGCCCGCGTACATCCAGGGAGGCGGCCAGCCCGATGAGGTAGGAGAGGACCACCGGGTAGCAGGTGTTCCACAGCACCTCGCCGGTCGCGAACGATCCGAGGTCCCGGGCCGATGAGCAGAGCACGATGCTCGCCGCGATGACCACGGTCCCCAGCCCGATCGGCACCGCCCGGCCGAGCCGCGCGCCGAGCAGCCCGGCGCCTGTCACCCCGAGCAGACCCGCGCCGAGCGCGGCGGCGAACACCGCGCCGACGGTGACCTCGGACAGCCCCGCCTGGACGGCGCCGATACGGCTGCTCACGCCCCACAGCGCGTTCTGCGCCATGGACCAGACGAGCATGCCGCCCGCCAGGACGAGCCCGGAGCGGCGGTGCGGGAGCCGTCCGGTGATCTGCGAGGTGGTTTCCTCCGCCGCCGTCGCCGCACCGCCGAGCCGGGCGGTCGCGGGCCAGACGAGCAGGGCGACCAGGGCGATCGCGGTGAACGGAAGCCGGTGGCCGCCGCCGAGGTGGGGGATCGTCAGATAGAGGACGCCCGCCGTGGCGGACACGGTGAGCAGCCCGAGCGCGGACGTCCGGTGCGGGTCGCGCCGGGCGGCGATCCCGGCCGCCGCGACCGCCGTCGCCGTGCCCGAGCCGAAGCCGCCGACCACCACGCCGAGCACCACCAGCGGCACGGACCCGGCGAGCGCGGCACAGCCGTAACCGACGGCGGCCAGCAGCAGGCCGACGCGGGCGGGGGCGCGTGCCCCGTACCGCTCGACCCGGCCCGCCAGCGAGAAGCCGGCACCGGCCGAGCTGAGGAGCAGGGCGCTGCCGACCAGTCCCGCCTGGGCGGGACTCAGCCCGAGATGGGCGCTGAGCCGGCCGACGACGGTGGGGAGCAGATAGGCGGCGAGGTAACCGGCGGTGAACACGGCAACCAGGGGCCACGCGGCACCGGGGCGCGAGGACATGGGCGTTCCTGAAGACATGCCTGAGCAGGCAGGGGGAGGGGAGGGGGTGGAGCGGGGCACGGCGAAGCGAGCGGGGGCATGCGAAGGCATGGAGGTATTGCAGTGGTGTGCAGCGAGATGCTGAGATATGCGGCTCTCGTCGGAGAAGGCCCCCGAAGGTGCTCGCGGGGCAATTTGTATCAAGCGCTCCAGGCTCCCCGAAAGCTACCCTGATGTGATCTGGGTCACTTATGCGTTTATGCAGGGAAACCCGGGGTAGCAGCGCATGTTTATGCAGGTCGGGGCTGCTGCGAACACATGGGTGCGGCCACGGTGTTCCTCCCGGGCGGATCGGTCGGATCGGGCAGACTGGCCGCATCTGACACGGTCCGGATCCCGCCGAGATCCGCCGCACGACCCCGGGAGCGCACGGTGAGCACAGACACTCCGGGCATTGACCCGCTGCTGGCGCTGCGCGCCCCCCGCGACCCCGCCTGCGATGTCTTCCTGACCGGCCCGGTCTTCCTCGACATCATCTTCACCGGCCTGGACAGCGCCCCGGTGCGCGGCACCGAGTCCTGGGCCCGGGGGATGGGATCCAGCCCCGGCGGCGTCGCCAACATGGCCACCGCCCTCGCCCGCCTCGGTCTGCGCACCTCCCTCGCAGCCGCCTTCGGTGACGACCACTACGGGGAGTACTGCTGGGACGCCCTCGAACAGGGCGAGGGAATCGATTTGTCGATGTCGCACACCGTCCCCGGCTGGCACTCCCCGGTCACCGTCTCCATGGCGTACGAGGGAGAGCGCACGATGGTCTCCCACGGCCACGAGGCGCCCGCCCCCACCGGAGCCCCCGGGCCCCCCGCACCCGGCCCGGCCTTCCCGCGCTGCCCGCCACGCGCCCGTGCCGCCGTCGCCTCGCTCGCCCCGGGCCGGGGCGAACCCTGGGTGGCCGCCGCCGCCCGGAACGGCGCGCTGATCTTCGCCGACGTCGGCTGGGACGAGACCGGCCGCTGGGACCTGGACGCCCTGCCCGGCCTGGCGCACTGCGAGGCGTTCCTGCCCAACGCCGAGGAGGCGATGCGCTACACCCGCACCGACTGCCCGCGCGCCGCCGCCCACGCGCTCGCCGAACGCGTCCCGCTCGCCGTGGTCACCCTGGGCGCCGAGGGAGCGTACGCCGTCGACGGCCGCACCGGCGCCGCCGCCTCGGTACCCGCCATCGATGTGGCGGCCCTCGACCCCACCGGCGCCGGGGACGTCTTCGTCGCCGGCTTCGTGACCGGCACCCTCGCCGACTGGCCGCTCGCCGACCGGCTCGCCTTCGCCGGGCTCACCGCCGCCCTCTCGGTCCAGGAGTTCGGCGGCTCGCTCTCCGCCCCCGGCTGGGCCGAGGTCGCCGCCTGGTGGCAGCTGATCCGCAGCTGCGCGGACCAGGACCCCGCCGCGCTGGAGCGCTACGCCTTCCTGGACGACCTGCTGCCCACCACGGCCCGCGCCTGGCCGCTGCGGCGCGCGGTGCCCACGATCGGCTTCCGCCAGTGACCGGGCCCGGTGGCCCGGCCCGGAAGCGCCCGCGGAGCGGCCGGTAAAACCTCTCGGCGTTGTCACCGCCAGGTCGTAGGCTTGGTAATCCAGAGGTTGTCGAGCAGCGAGAACCCTGCAACGGGAGGTATGCGCAGGCCCGAGGGCTGGCCCATGACTCAGACACCCACACAGCCGCAGGCGCGTGCCCAGATCAGGATCCCGGCCGCACACCCCATGGTGATGCTCCTCGGATCGGGTGACTCGCTGTTGCGCGTGATCGAAGAGGCTTTCCCGGCGGCCGACATCCATGTCCGGGGCAACGAGATCAGTGCCACGGGCGAGGCCGCCGAGGTCGCTCTCATCCAACGCCTGTTCGACGAGATGATGCTCGTGCTCCGCACCGGAGCGCCGATGACGGAGGACGCAGTGGAACGGTCGATCGCCATGCTCAGGGCGGCCGGCAGCGGCGGGGGAGAGCCCGGGGGCGAGACGCCCGCAGAGGTGCTCACACAGAACATCCTCTCCAACCGCGGCCGCACCATCCGCCCCAAGACGCTCAACCAGAAGCGGTACGTCGACGCGATCGACCAGCACACCATCGTCTTCGGGATCGGCCCGGCGGGCACGGGCAAGACCTACCTGGCCATGGCCAAGGCCGTTCAGGCCCTGCAGTCCAAGCAGGTCAGCCGGATCATCCTGACCCGACCCGCGGTAGAGGCGGGGGAGCGGCTCGGCTTCCTGCCGGGCACCTTGTTCGACAAGATCGACCCGTATCTGCGCCCGCTCTACGACGCCCTGCACGACATGCTCGACCCCGACTCGATCCCGCGGCTGATGGCGGCGGGCACGATCGAGGTGGCGCCGCTGGCATACATGAGGGGTCGAGCCCAGCCGCGATTCACGAAGGTCCTGACGCCGGACGGATGGCGGCCCATCGGTGACCTTCAGGTCGGAGACTTGGTCATCGGTTCCAACGGCGAGCCGACCCCCGTCCTCGGCGTGTATCCGCAGGGCGAGAAGGACATCTACCGCGTCAGCGCCCAGGACGGCTCCTGGACTCTGTGTTGCGGTGAGCACCTGTGGACGGTCCGGACCGCCTCCGACCGCCGCCGGGACAAGCCGTGGCGGGTCCTGGAGACCAAGGAGATGATCGGCAACCTCCGCGCGGCGCACGCCCGCCGCTACGAGCTGCCGATGCTGACCGCACCCGTCAGCTTCCCCGTGCGCGAGGTCCCGATGGACCCGTACGCGCTCGGACTGCTGCTGGGCGACGGCTGCCTCACCGGATCCACCACACCGTCCTTCGCCACCGCTGACCAGGACCTTGCCGAAGCGCTGCAAGGAGCGCTCACAGGCGTCACCCTGCGGCACAAGGGCGGGCCGGACTACGTGCTGAACCGCACCAAGGCACCGGGCGACGTGGTGACACTGGAGAACCCGGTCACCGGCGTCCTGCGGCAGCTGGACCTTCTGGGAACCCGGTCCCACTCGAAGTTCGTTCCGGACGACTATCTGCACAACTCCGCCGAGATTCGTCTCGGAGTGCTCCAAGGTCTCCTCGATGCCGACGGCGGTCCGGTCACGCAGTCGGACCGAACCTGTCGCGTTCAGTACACGACCGCGTCGATCGCTCTCCGAGACGACGTCATCGCTCTGGTCCAGTCGCTCGGAGGAGTGGCGTACACCCGCCGTCGGCCCGCAGCAGGACGTGCGCCGGGACTCGCCAAGGGCCGGCCGGTCCACCACCGCTACGACGCCCATGTCGTCGACATCCGCCTCCCGGAAGGAATCGAGCCCTTCCGTCTCGCCCGCAAGGCCGAGAAATACCACGCGGCCGGAGGCGGCGGACGCCCCATGCGGTTCATCGACAGCATCGAGCCGGCCGGACGCGAAGAGGCGGTCTGCATCCAGGTGGCGGCCGAGGACTCGCTGTACGTCACCCAGGACTACCTGCTGACGCACAACACGCTCAATGACGCGTTCATCATCCTCGACGAGGCGCAGAACACCAGCGCCGAGCAGATGAAGATGTTCCTCACCCGCCTCGGCTTCGACTCCAAGATCGTCGTCACCGGTGACGTCACCCAGGTCGACCTGCCGAGCGGCACCAAGAGCGGGCTGCGGCAGGTCCAGGACATCCTGGAAGGGCTGGACGACGTGTACTTCTCCCGGCTCACCTCCCAGGATGTCGTCCGGCACAAGCTCGTCGGCCGTATCGTCGACGCGTACGAGAAGTACGACAGCCGAAACGGTCAGCAGGACGGTCAGGCGGAAGGCCGCGCAGACGGCCGACCCGACCGTCGTCAAAGGAAGTAGTCGCAGCGCACCATGTCGATCGACGTCAACAACGAGTCCGGAACCGAGGTCGACGAGCAGGCGATCCTCGACATCGCCCGCTACGCACTGGCCCGGATGCGGATCCACCCGCTGTCCGAGCTCTCGGTGATCGTCGTGGACACCGACGCCATGGAGCAGCTGCACATCCAGTGGATGGACCTCCCCGGCCCGACCGATGTCATGTCCTTCCCGATGGACGAGCTGCGTCCGCCGGCCAAGGACGACGAGGAGCCCCCACAGGGGCTCCTCGGTGACATCGTGCTCTGCCCGGAGGTCGCGAAGAAGCAGGGCGAAGAGGCCCCGACGCAGCACTCCATGGACGAGGAGCTCCAACTCCTGACCGTCCACGGAGTGCTGCACCTGCTGGGGTACGACCACGAGGAGCCGGACGAGAAGGCCGAGATGTTCGGCCTCCAGGCCGCCATCGTGGACGGCTGGCGCGGGGAGCACGGGCTCACCGGCGCGTCCCCCGCCCCCACCGTCTCGTGAGCGCGCCCCTGATCGTCGGCGCCGTCCTGCTGGTCGTCGTCGGCTGGCTCGCCGCCTGCGCGGAGGCCGGCATCGCCCGCACCTCCAGCTTCCGGGCGGACGAAGCGGTCCGCTCCGGGCGGCGCGGCAGCGCGAAGCTGGCGCAGATCGCGGCCGACCCCACCCGCTATCTCAACGTCGCCCTGCTGGTGCGGGTCGCCTGCGAGATGTCGGCAGGGGTCCTCGTCACCTACGTCTGCCTCCAGGAGCTTCCCGAGACCTGGGAGGCGCTGGCGGTCGCGATGGGCGTGATGGTGCTCGTCTCCTACGTCGCCATCGGCGTCTCCCCGCGCACCATCGGCCGCCAGCACCCGCTGAACACGGCCACGGCCTCGGCGTACGTCCTGCTGCCGCTGGCCAGGATCATGGGGCCGATCCCGCAGCTGCTGATCCTCGTCGGCAACGCGCTGACCCCGGGCAAGGGGTTCCGCAAGGGGCCGTTCGCCAGCGAGGCCGAGCTGCGCGCCATGGTCGACCTCGCCGAGGCGGAGTCGCTCATCGAGGACGACGAGCGCCGCATGGTGCACTCCGTCTTCGAGCTGGGCGACACCCTGGTCCGCGAGGTCATGGTGCCGCGCACCGACCTCGTCTCCATCGAGCGCTACAAGACGATCCGGCAGGCCCTCACCCTCGCCCTGCGCTCCGGCTTCTCCCGGATCCCGGTCACCGGCGAGAACGAGGACGACGTCGTCGGGATCGTCTACCTCAAGGACCTGGTCCGCAAGACGCACATCAACCGCGAGTCCGAGGCCGACCCCGTCTCCACCGCGATGCGTCCCGCCGCCTTCGTCCCCGACACCAAGAACGCCGGGGACCTGCTGCGCGAGATGCAGCAGGACCGCAGCCATGTCGCGGTCGTCATCGACGAGTACGGCGGCACCGCGGGCATCGTCACCATCGAGGACATCCTGGAGGAGATCGTCGGCGAGATCACCGACGAGTACGACCGGGAGCTGCCGCCCGTCCAGGAGCTGGAGAACGGCTGCTACCGGGTCACCGCCCGGCTCGACATCGGGGACCTCGGCGGCCTCTTCGGCCTCGACGAGTACGACGACGAGGACGTGGAGACCGTCGGCGGCCTGCTCGCCAAGGCGCTCGGCCGAGTCCCGATCGCCGGCGCTTCGGCGACGGTCGAGCTGCCCGACGGCCGCGGGCTCCGGCTGACCGCCGAGTCCCCGGCCGGCCGCCGGAACAAGATCGTCACGGTGCTGGTGGAGCCGGAGCACAAGCACACCGAGGAGAAGGAAGCGGAATGACGCCGGAGCGGCTGCGGGCCTTCTGCCTGGAGTTCAACGCGAGCGTGGAGGAGTTCCCGTTCGGCCCCGAGACCTCCGTCTTCAAGGTGCTCGGCAAGATGTTCGCGCTCACCGCGCTGGACGGGCGGCCGCTCACGGTCAATCTCAAGTGCGATCCCGACGAGGCGATCCGGCTGCGCGGGACGCACCCCGCGATCGTGCCCGGCTGGCACATGAACAAGCGGCACTGGAACACGGTGACCGTCTCCGGCGTCCCGGACCGGCTGCTGCGCGAGCTGGTCGAGGACTCCTACGACCTGGTGGTCGCCGGACTCCCGAAGGCGGAGCGGCTGCGCCTGGACCGCCCGTAGGACGTACGCGTACGGGACCGGGCCCGCTCCTTCCCCGTGGGGAGCGGGCCCGGCCGCGTACCGTCCGGGCGCTCAGCTCCGCCGCAGACCGGCCGCCACCGCCGCGCCCGCCGCCAGCAGGATCGCCGCGGCGACCGCCACCACCGTCCGTACGCCGTCGAACAGGGTGTCCTGCGTCGTGGCCAGCACCCCCAGCAGCGGGATGCCGACCGTGAGGCCCACCTGCTGGGTCGTGGTGACCAGCCCGGTCGCCAGGCCCTGCTGCTCGTTCGGGATGCCGGACGTCACGGTCAGCCCGTACGCGATGATCGCGCCCAGGTGGCACATGCTCGCCAGCGACACCGCCGCCGTGGCCAGCCACACGCCCGACCCCGTGCCCAGACCCAGCAGCGCGCCGATGAACAGGCCCTGGCCGAGCAGCGACAGCTCCAGGGTCCGGCGGGCGCCGACCCGGCCGATCAGCTTCGGCGCGAACATCCCGGCCACCACCGACAGCACGCCCTGCACCCCGAAGACCAGACCGGTGGAGAACGGTGAGAGGTCCAGGACCTCCTGGAGGTACAGCGTCAGGACGAAGACGACCGTGCTCATCATCGAGAAGGTCACCAGACCGCCGAGGTTGCCGAACGCCACCGTCCGCCGCCGCAGCATCGGCAGCGACACCAGCGGGGCCGCCGAGCGGGACTCCACCACGACGAACGCCGACAGCAGAACGACGCCGAGGACCAGCGTGACCAGGACGTCCGCGCCGCCGAAGCCGCGTTCCGCCGCCGTCGACAGCGAGTAGATCAGTGCCAGCAGACCGCCGGTGACGCTCACCGCGCCCGGTACGTCCAGCCGGGGCCGGTCCTTCGTACGCGACTCCTCCAGGACCTTCGGGGCCGGTACCAGCACCACGACCGAGGCCAGCGCCAGCAGGCCCATCGTGGAGCGCCAGCCCAGCGTCTCGGTCAGCACCCCGCCCGCGACCATGCCCACCGTGAAGCCGAGTGACAGCAGGGTCCCGCTGATCCCGAGCGCCCGGTCGCGCAGCGGACCCTCCGGGAACGTGGTCGTCAGCAGGGACATCCCGGTAGGCACGATGACCGCGGCCCCCAGGCCCTGGAGGGCCCGTCCGGCGAGGAAGGAGGCCGGGTCCCAGGCCAGCGTCGCCAGCAGGGACGAGGCGCCGAAGACGGTGAGCCCGATGAGGAACAGCCTGCGCCGCCCGTACAGATCGGCGATCCTCCCGAAGAGCAGCAGGAAGCCCCCCGACGGCAGCGCGAACGCGGTGATCGCCCACTGGAGCCCCGTGGTGCTCAGCCCCAGGTCCCGGCCGAGCACCGGCAGTGCCACGTTCAGTACGGAGAAGTCCAGGGCCACCATGAACTGGGCGGCGCACAGCACGAAGAGGACCAGCCGGGCCCGGCCCGAGAGCCTGGGCGGGGCGGCCCCGGGGAGCGCGGGGGTCGGCGGGGGAGCAGGGGAAGCAGGGGAAGCAGCGGAGGTGGAAGGGGTTTCGATCGCCATGGGTCCCACCCTGCGGCGGCCGGAATATCCGTGGGGAGCGGGAACTTATCCTGTTGTCCGCACCACCAGGCAGGCGCACGCACGGACAGCAGGGGGAGTACGTGGCCACACCGGCCCAGCAGGCGACGGACGGCACGAAAGCCCACCGCCTCGCCGAACTGCGGGAGTTCCTCAGGAGCCGCCGGGCTCGCGTCACCCCGGACGAGGCGGGCCTGCCGGGGGGAGCCCGCCGCCGCACCCCGGGCCTGCGCCGCGAGGAGGTCGCCGTCCTCGCCGGGGTGGGCGTCTCCTGGTACCAGTGGCTGGAGCAGGGCCGCGACATCACCGTCTCGCCGCAGGTGCTGGACTCCGTCGCCCGTGTACTGCGGCTCAGGAGCGCCGAGCGCCGCCATCTGTACGTGCTGGCCGGGCTGAACCCGCCACCGGCCGAGGTCGATCCGGCCGACGCCGACATGTGCGAGGGGCTGATCCGGCTCATCGACGCCTGGATGCCCTACCCGGCCCACATCATGGACCGTTACTGGAACACCGTCCTGTACAACGACGCGGCCGCCGCGGTGCTCGGCATGCGCCCGGACATCCGGCAGAACTGCCTGGTCGCCTTCTTCACCGACCCGGTCTACCGCGCGCGGACCGGGCAGAGCTGGGCGGCGCTCGCCCCGCAGGTGGTGGCACAGTTCCGGGCGGCCTGCTCGGACTCTCCGGAGGACGACGGATTCCGGGCCGTGGTCGAGGAGACGAAAGCGGCCAGCTCCGTGTTCTCCGAGCTGTGGGAGCGGCGCGACATCGCCCCCGCCGGCCAGAACCGCAAGGAGGTGGAGCACCCGCTCGTCGGCCGCCTGGTCCTGGAGGCCACCCAGCTGCGGGTGCCGGCCCGGCCGGATCTGGCGATCGTGCTGCACACCCCGCTGCCCGACACCGGCTGCGAGGCCAGACTCCAGTGGCTCGCCTCGCCCGAGGGGCGGCGTGGCTCGATGTACCCGGTGCCGGCGTGAGCGGCCCGGGACGGCCGGACGCTCCCGGTGCCGGGGTGACCTGCACCGGCCCCCGCCCGCTTCGTATGCTCGTGCCATGACCGACACCACGGAGCTCGACGCCGAGGACCGCAAGATCGTCACCCTGGCGCGCAGCGCCCGTGCCCGCAACGGGGTGCCCGAGGGCGCGGCCGTACGCGACGAGACAGGACGTACGTATGTCGCGGGCACGGTGGCGCTGGAGTCGCTGAAGCTCAGCGCCCTGCAGACCGCCGTCGCCATGGCGGTGGCCAGCGGCGCCACCTCGCTGGAGGCGGCGGCGGTCGTCTCCGCCGCCGGGGCCCCCTCCGACGACGACCGGGCCGCCGTGCGGGACCTGGGCGGACCGGACACCCCGGTGCTGCTCGCGGGCCCGGACGGCACGCTGCGGGTCCGCGTCACGGCGGGCTGAGCGGGGCCGCGTGACGGCCTGCCGAAACGGAACCCCTCCCGGTTGCGCCCGGCCACCGGAGCCAGGGCCCGGAGCGACGCCCCGCACCCCGCCCGGTGCGGCGCGTCGCGCCGCACCGGGCCGTCGAGTCGCACGGGACGTCGATCTTGACATCATCTGATGGGCCATCAGTCGTCGCGTTTCGTCTGCATTGACTTCTTTTTCGCCCGGGTCATCAATGGCCCCCTGCCGGTACGGAAGAGCCGCCGTGCCGCTTTCCGCAGGAGGGCATCGAATTCATGCGACCGACCACGCGAAGATCCACCGAACCGCGGCGCCGCTGGGCCGCCGCCCTGGGCATCACCGCACTCGTCGTCACCGGGGGAGGACTGCTCGGGGGACCGGCGCAGGCCGCCGCGACGGCCTCCGTCGCGGTGGACTTCCCCACCCACTGCATCCCGCCGCCCATCGCGGGCATCCCGCCCATCGACGGCACCACGACCGCGGAGATCACCGTCGACAACGCGACCCCGCAGGTCGGCGACACCGTCGCCGTGACCTACACCGTGGTCGAGCCCGCCGCCAGCAACCCCGTCGACCTGGCGCTGCCCGCCGACATCATGACGCCCACCGGGAAGGTCACCCTGGGCGGCGCGCAGAGCGGAGACATCACCGTCGCGGGGCCGAAGAAAAACGACCCGGTCCCCGGGAAGGGCGCCTTCCCGTCGTTCTCCATGACGGGCACGTTCACCGTCACCGAGCCCGGTGAGATCACCCTGTCGCCCGGCGACTACAACATCCACACCAGCTACATCATGGAGCTGGACACCCCCTGCACGGTGACGGACCCGCCCGCCCCCGTGTCGGAGACCGTCGTCGCCACCGATGGCGGCGGCCAGGTCAACGAGCGCGCCATCCAGCTCTCCGCGGCCTCCGGGCAGCCGGGCGACGAGGTCACCGTCACCGGCACGAAGTTCACTCCGGGCGCGGGCATCACCGTGGCGGGCCGCGACGGCGACGCGCAGACCGGCGACACCGCCTCGGCCACCGCCGACGGATCCGGGGCCTTCACCGCCCGGCTCACCGTCAGCGACCCGGACAGCACCGGCATCGTCGCCTACGAGGGCGGCGCCTGGGACGCCGGGAAGGGCGCGGGCCCCCAGGCGTACACCGTCACCGGAGGCGGTGAGATCCCCGACGGCGGTCAGCAGCTCACCACGACCGTCCGGGCGGGCACCCTGTCCATGACCCAGGCCGGCGACAGCGTCCAGCTGTCGGGGGTCGACTTCGGCCGGGGCGGCGCCTCCACCGGCGACCTGCGCACCGTGACCGTCGAGGACTTCCGGGGCGGCCCCGCGGGCTGGTCCCTGACCGGCAAGGTCACCGACTTCAAGGGTCCGGGCGGGGCGCGGATCAGCGCCGACGCCCTCGGCTGGACCCCGTCCTGCGCCACGAAGCCCGGCAGCCCGAGCACCTGCGCGGCGGGCAGCGCCGGAACGGTCGGCAGCGCCGGGGCCACCCTGGCGTCCACGCCCGACGGGACGGCCACCGGAGGGGAGTTCAGCGTGGACGCGGGCCTCTCCCTGGATGTGCCGGCCTTCACCGGGGCCGGTTCCTACGCGGGAGTGCTGACCCTCACCCTCACGTGAGGTCCCGCTCCTGCCCGGGAGCACGGGCCCCCACCCTGTCGTGAGGTCCCGCTCCTGATCCACCGTGGGCCGGGCGCGCACCCGGCCGGCCCACTCCACCCGGACACGTCCTGGGGGTCCCGCACCGTGCGCAAGCTCTCCGTACTCCTCCTGACGGGGGCCCTCCTGCTGTTCCCCGGCGCGCCCGCCGCCCACCCGGCCGACAACGGCAGCTGGTCCGTCCGGCCCGCCTCCGGCCCGTCCGGCGAACGCCCCTCCCTCTACCTCTCCGCCGCCCCCGGCACCACGCTCACCGACCGGGTCACCGTCACCAACAAGACCGCCGAACCGCTGACCCTGCGGCTGTACGCGGCCGACGCCTACAACACCCCGCGCGACGGCGGCTTCGCGGTCCGCGACCGGAACGAGAAGCAGCGCTCCGTCGGCGCCTGGGCCCGCACCGACCGGGACACCGTCACCGTGGGACCCAGGGCCTCGGTCACCGTGCCCCTGACCATCACCGTCCCGGAGAACGCCGAGCCGGGCGACCACCCCGGCGCCCTGATCGCCCTGGACGAACGCGTCGAGGCCACCCGGCGCGGCGCCCTGGCCGTCGGGGTTCGCAGGGCCGTCGGCACCCGGATCCACCTGCGGGTGAACGGGCCCACTGTGCCCGCGCTCTCCGTCGAGGACATCCGGATCGAGCAGGGCCGTCCGCTGGTCCCGGGCACCGGCAGGAGCCGCGCCGTCATCTCGTACACCCTGCACAACCGGGGCAACGTCACCCTCGCCCCCGCCGTCACCCTGCGCGCCGAGGGCCTCTTCGGCCGGACCCTGCTGGAGCGCGGCCTGACGAAGCTCCCCGCCGAGCTGCTGCCCCGCCAGCAGGTCCGGCTCACCGAGACCTGGGACGGCGCACCGCAGCTGGACCGGGCCGAGGTCGAGCTCACCGCCACCGCGAAGGGCACCCGGGAGTCGGCGGCCGTCACGTTCCTGGCGGTGCCGTGGCTCATGGCCGGGCTGCTCGCCGTGCTCGTCGCGGCCGGAGGGGCCCTGTGGGCACGGGCCCGCCGACGCCGTTCGCGTACGGCCTGAGGTATCCGTGACGGGCCCGAGTGCTGCCCCGTCCGGCCCACTGTGCGGCGCCGCCGCCGGGATCGGGGAGAATGGTCGCCATGAGCGCTCGACCGAACCAAGAATCCGCTGCCCCGCAAGCGGAGACCACCTCCCCCCACCGGGCCGGCTTCGCCTGCTTCGTGGGCCGCCCCAACGCAGGCAAGTCCACCCTCACGAACGCTCTCGTCGGTCAGAAGGTGGCGATCACCTCCAACCGCCCCCAGACCACCCGGCACACGGTGCGCGGCATCGTGCACCGTGACGACGCGCAGCTGATCCTGGTCGACACCCCCGGCCTCCACAAGCCGCGCACGCTGCTGGGCGAGCGGCTCAACGACGTCGTGCGGACGACCTGGGCCGAGGTCGACGTCATCGGCTTCTGCCTGCCCGCCGACCAGAAGCTCGGCCCCGGCGACAAGTACATCGTCAAGGAGCTCGCGGGGATCAAGAAGACCCCCAAGATCGCCATCATCACCAAGACCGACCTGGTGGAGTCCAAGGCGCTGGCCGAACAGCTCCTCGCCGTCTCCGCGCTCGCCGACGAGCTCGGCTTCGAGTGGGCCGAGATCATCCCGGTCTCGGCGGTCAAGGAGGAGCAGGGGGCCGGCAGCGGCCCCTCGGGCAAGGGCAAGGGCAGGGGCAGGAGTGATGACGGGCGAGGGGCAGGCCAGGTGGCCCTGCTCGCCGACCTCATCGCCCCGCTGCTCCCCGTGAGCCCGCCGCTCTACCCGGAGGGCGACCTCACCGACGAGCCGGAGATGGTCATGGTCGCGGAGCTGATCCGGGAGGCCGCACTGGAGGGCGTACGCGACGAGCTGCCGCACTCCATCGCGGTCGTCGTCGAGGAGATGCTGCCGCGCACGGACCGCCCGGCGGACAAGCCGCTGCTGGACATCCACGCCAACGTCTACATCGAGCGCCCCAGCCAGAAGGGCATCATCATCGGCCCGAAGGGCCAGCGGCTGAAGGACGTCGGCACCAAGTCCCGCAAGCACATCGAGGCCCTGCTCGGCACGCCGGTCTTCCTGGACCTGCACGTGAAGGTCGCCAAGGACTGGCAGCGCGACCCGAAGCAGCTGCGGAAGCTGGGCTTCTGACGTTCGTACGGCACGGGTGCCGATCTCACGCGCCCTCCTTGAGGACGCGTGAGATCAGCGTGCGCTGCGCCCCGGTCAGATCGGGGTCAGCGCAGTACACGGTGCGGTTCCCGACGGTGATCGCGTACCGGAAGCCGTCCGGCACTCCCGTCGGCGGGGCGTCCCCGGCGGAGCGGAGCGCCTCCTCGGCGAGCGCGTGCCACGCCGCGGCGTCGGCCCGGCCCTCGGTGTCGATCTCACGGCGGCGGGCGATGCCGGCGAAGCCGCCGGTCCGGCTGACCTGAATACGCATGGGGTCCTGTCTATCGGGGGCCGTACGGGCACTCAACCCCACCGGCTCGACCCCACCGGTCCGATGCCGCCCGCTCATCCCCGCCTCCGCGAACGGCCGGGTCATGGCCGGGTCACGTCCGGGTCGGAACGCCCACCTCCGACCAGGCCTTGAGAACCGCCTCCCGCTCGTCGCGCTCGCCGAAGCGACTCCCCGCCGCCGCGACCGTCAGCCGGGCGAACTCCGCGAAGTCCGCGTCGGCCGTCAGCTCGCCGCCGGTCAGCACGTCGAACCAGATCTGCCCGGCGCGCTCCCAGGAGTTGCCGCCCAGCGCGGTGGCTAGGAGGTAGAACGCGCGGTTGGGGATGCCTGAGTTGAGGTGGACCCCGCCGTTGTCCTGGTCCGTCTCGATGTAGTCGTCCATGGAACCCGGCTGCGGGTCCTTGCCGAGGACGTCGTCGTCGTACGCCGTGCCCGGGGCCTTCATCGAGCGCAGCGCGTCCCCGCTGACCCGGGGTGCCAGCAGCCCGGCCCCGATCAGCCAGTCGGCCTGCTCCGCGCTCTGGCCCAGCGAGTACTGCTTGACCAGCGAGCCGATGACGTCGGACACGGACTCGTTGAGCGCACCGGACTGGCCCTCGTACCGGAGGTTGGCGGTGTGCTGCGTCAGGCCGTGGGCCAGCTCGTGGGCGATCACGTCGACCGCGACGGTGAAGTCGAGGAAGATCTCGCCGTCGCCGTCCCCGAAGACCATCTGCTCGCCGTCGAAGAACGCGTTGTTGTACTCCTCGCCGTAGTGCACGGAGCCGGTCAGCGGCAGGCCCTTGCCGTCGATCGAGCTGCGCCCGTACGCCGAGAGCAGTAGCTCGAACGTGGCGCCGAGGCCGGCGTACGCGCGGTTGACGCTGGCGTCGGAGGTGGGTTTGTCGCCCTCGTCGCGGACCTGGCGGCCGGGCAGTGTGGTCCCGTTCTCGCAGTCGTAGAGGGCGCGGTGGGGCTTGGTGGGGACCGCGCCCGCTCCGGGGGCGGCCGGGGCGGCGGCGAGCGCCGTCAGCCGGCGGCGGTCGCGGCGCAGCCCGTCGGCCACCAGGGTGCGGCGGGCCGGGCCCGCGAGCCGGGCGTCGGCCGACCGGGACAGGTGATCGAGGACATGGGGCGGAACGATGGTGCAGAAGACGGGGTGGAGCTCGCCGTCGGTTCGAAGGTGCATGAAACGACTGTGGCATTCCGTCACCGTGCTGTCACTGGTTGCGACGATGATTGACGAAATGGAGTGATGAGTCACTGTTTACCCCTCGCCGATGCCCGGTCCCGCATACTGATACGGACCGACGCCACGGGCCACACTCGGTTACGCTCGTCGCATCATGCGTTTCGGGCTGCTTCTCCTTAGCTGCCGCGGCGAGGGCCTGTAGTCGTAGGCCGACCCCCTCCCCGCGGAGTTTGGTGCTGCAGCGGCACAGTCGGCCGACCCCCGCTGGACCGAGGAGCCCAACGCCATGACCACCGTGAACCCTGCCGTTAATTCTGTCGGCCGCCCCACCCCGATCACCAACGCGACGCAGCTGCAGAAGCCGTCCGGGATGCCGGTCCACAAGTACGCCGGCTACGAGGCCGTCGACATCGCCGACCGCACCTGGCCCGACAACCGGATCGCCGTGGCGCCCCGCTGGCTGTCCACCGATCTGCGCGACGGCAACCAGGCCCTGATCGACCCGATGTCCCCGGCCCGCAAGCGCGAGATGTTCGACCTGCTGGTCAAGATGGGGTACAAGGAGATCGAGGTCGGCTTCCCCTCCTCCGGCGAGACCGACTTCAACTTCGTCCGCTCCATCATCGAAGAGGGCGCGATCCCCGAGGACGTGACGATCTCCGTCCTGACGCAGGCCCGCGAGGAGCTGATCGAGCGCACCGTGGAGTCGCTGGCCGGCGCGCACCGGGCCACCGTCCACCTGTACAACGCCACCGCCCCCACCTTCCGCCGCGTCGTCTTCCGCGGCTCGCGCGACGAGGTCAAGCAGATCGCGGTGGACGGCACCCGACTGGTCATGGAGTACGCCGAGAAGATCCTGGGCCCGGAGACGACCTTCGGCTACCAGTACAGCCCGGAGATCTTCACCGACACCGAGCTGGACTTCGCCCTGGAGGTCTGTGAGGCCGTCTGCGACGTCTGGCAGCCGGAGGAGGGCCGCGAGATCATCCTCAACCTGCCCGCCACCGTGGAGCGTTCGACGCCCTCCACCCACGCGGACCGCTTCGAGTGGATGTCCCGCAACCTGACCCGCCGCGAGTTCGTCTGCCTGTCGGTCCACCCGCACAACGACCGGGGCACCGCCGTCGCCGCCGCCGAGCTGGCCATCATGGCCGGCGCCGACCGTATCGAGGGCTGCCTGTTTGGCCAGGGCGAGCGCACCGGCAACGTCGACCTGGTCACCCTGGGCATGAACCTGTTCTCCCAGGGCGTCGACCCGCAGATCGACTTCTCGCAGATCGACGAGATCCGCCGCACCAGCGAGTACTGCAACCAGATGGAGATCCACCCGCGCCACCCGTACGCGGGCGATCTGGTCTACACCGCCTTCTCCGGCTCCCACCAGGACGCCATCAAGAAGGGCTTCGACGCCCTGGAGCGCGACGCCGCCGCCCAGGGGAAGACGGTCGACGACATCGAGTGGGCCGTGCCGTACCTGCCGATCGACCCGAAGGACGTCGGCCGCTCCTACGAGGCCGTCATCCGCGTCAACTCGCAGTCCGGCAAGGGCGGTATCGCGTATGTCCTGAAGAACGACCACAAGCTGGACCTGCCCCGCCGGATGCAGGTCGAGTTCTCCCGGATCATTCAGGCCAAGACCGACGCCGAGGGCGGCGAGGTCACCCCGGCCCAGATCTGGACCACCTTCCAGGACGAGTACCTGCCGAACTCCGGGAACGCCTGGGGGCGCGTCCAGCTCCGCTCCGGCCAGACCACCACCGACACCGACGGCAAGGACACCCTGACCGTCGAGGCCACCGTCGACGGCGCGGACACCGTGCTGAGCGGCACCGGCAACGGCCCGATCTCCGCGTTCTTCGAAGCGCTGCAGGCCATCGGCATCGACGCCCGGCTGCTGGACTACACCGAGCACACGATGAGCGAGGGTGCCAGCGCCCAGGCCGCCTCGTACATCGAGTGCGCGATCGACGGCAAGGTCCTGTGGGGCATCGGCATCGACGCCAACACCACCCGCGCCTCGCTCAAGGCGGTCGTCTCCGCGGTCAACCGCGCGGCCCGCTGACCCGTCCGGGACCTCCTCGGTCTTCCGGGCCATCGCGCTCCCTCTCCGTACGGACGTCCGGTTCGACCCCGTACGGCAGCATTTACGGACCCCGACCACCCGCTCCGGGTGGTCGGGGTTCGGCCACATTCCGAGGGTTGTGACGTCCCAGAGGCTGACGTCGCATCACGCATGTGGCTAACATCACGTCCAACACACGGCAATGTTGCCGGAGCGTTACGGAGGTGTGCGACGTGCGGTCAGCCAAAGGACAACGCGCTCTGAGGCCGGTCCTCTGCGGCGTTCGCACCATCTGGGACGCCGTCGGTGACGGCGCCTTCTTCTGCCCCGGCTGCGGGGGAGACCGCAACTACCGCCGGCTCACCGGCCGGCGCCGCCTCACCGTCCTCGGCGTTCCCCTGGTCCGCCGGGGCGAGACCGAGCCCGTCGTCGAGTGCGCCGCCTGCCTCGTCCGCTACGCCCCTGAGGCCCTGGACCACCCCACCACCACCCGGTTCTCCGCGATGCTCCGCGAGGCCGTCCACACCGTCACCCTGGCCGTCCTCGCCGCCGGGGGCACCACCTCCCGCACGGTCCTGGAGGCCGCCGTCGCCACCGTGCGCGACGCCGGGCTCGACGACTGCACCCAGGAGCAGCTGTTCACCGTCGTCGAGGTGCTGGCCGCCGACACCGGACGGGGCTCCGGCTCCGACCCGGCCGCCGGGGCCTGCGGCCCGACCCTCGCCATCGAGCTGCACGAGGTGCTGGCCCCGCTCGCCCCGCACCTGGCCGTCGCCGGCCGCGAGTCCGTCCTCCTCCAGGGCGCCAGGATCGCGCTGGCCGACGGGCCCTACTGCGCCGCGGAGCGCCAGGTGCTGACCACGGTCGGCAGCGCCCTCCAGCTCCCCGCCGACGACACCGCCCGCCTGCTGGCGGCGGCCGCCCGTACGCCCTCGTGACGCCGTAACGGTCGACGGGCCCCCGCCACGGGCCCCAGGTGGGCGACAATGGGCCCATGAGCTTGTTCCGGGACGACGGCATCGTGCTGCGTACGCAGAAACTGGGCGAGGCCGACCGGATCATCACGATCCTGACCCGCGGCCACGGCCGGGTGCGGGCCGTCGCCCGCGGGGTGCGCCGCACCAAGTCCAAGTTCGGCGCCCGGCTGGAGCCCTTCTCCCACGTCGACGTGCAGTTCTTCGCGCGCGGCAGCGAGCTGGTCGGCCGCGGGCTGCCGCTCTGCACCCAGAGCGAGACGATCGCCCCCTACGGCGGCGGGATCGTCGCCGACTACGCCCGCTACACCGCGGGCACCGCGATGCTGGAGACCGCCGAGCGGTTCACCGACCACGAGGGCGAACCGGCCGTCCAGCAGTATCTGCTGCTCGTCGGCGGTCTGCGCACCCTCGCCCGGGGCGAGCACGCCCCCCACCTGATCCTGGACGCGTTCCTGCTGCGCTCGCTCGCGGTCAACGGGTACGCGCCCAGCTTCGAGGACTGCGCCAAGTGTGGAATGCCCGGTCCGAACCGGTTCTTCTCCGTCGCGGCGGGGGGCGTCATATGCGGTGACTGCCGGGTCCCCGGCAGCGTCGTACCCTCGGCACAGGCCCTGGCCCTGCTGAGCGCGCTGCTCAGCGGCGACTGGGCGACGGCGGACGCGTGCGAGGCGCGTCATGTCAGGGAGGGGAGCGGGCTGGTGTCCGCCTATCTGCACTGGCATCTGGAGCGCGGACTGCGCTCGCTGCGGTACGTGGAGAAGTGACGCCGTGCGTCGGGCAGACGACGCGGTGCGTGGATGGGACCCACCGGCAATTGGGGGGTGGGTCCAAGTGACACAGGGAGACTGAGAAGCTCATGGCAGTACGCGGGATCCTCGGCGGCCGTAACCGGCGCACGTACAAGACCCCCGAGCCGCACCCCACGGGCGCGACGCCTCCGAAGATCCCCGGCGAGCTGGTGCCCCAGCACGTCGCCGTCGTGATGGACGGCAACGGCCGCTGGGCCAAGGAGCGGGGTCTGCCCCGCACCGAGGGCCACAAGGTCGGTGAGGGCGTCGTCATGGACGTTCTCAAGGGCTGTATCGAGATGGGCGTGAAGAACCTCTCGCTGTACGCCTTCTCCACGGAGAACTGGAAGCGCTCGCCGGACGAGGTGAAGTTCCTGATGAACTTCAACCGCGACGTGATCCGCCGCCGCCGCGACGAGATGGACGAGCTCGGCATCCGCATCCGCTGGGTGGGCCGCATGCCCAAGCTGTGGAAGTCCGTCGTCCAGGAGCTCCAGGTCGCCCAGGAGCAGACCAAGGACAACGACAGGATGACGCTGTACTTCTGCGTCAACTACGGCGGCCGCGCCGAGATCGCGGACGCCGCGCAGCGCATCGCCCAGGACGTGGCGGCCGGGAAGCTCGACCCGTCCAAGGTCAACGAGAAGACCTTCGCGAAGTACACGTACTACCCGGACATGCCGGACGTGGACCTCTTCGTGCGCCCCAGCGGCGAGCAGCGCACCTCGAACTACCTGATCTGGCAGAGCGCGTACGCCGAGATGGTCTTCCAGGACGTTCTCTGGCCGGACTTCGACCGCCGGGACCTGTGGCGGGCCTGCCTGGAGTATGCCCAGCGCGACCGCCGCTTCGGCGGGGCGGAGGCCGCGGAGGCCGCGAAGACCGCCGAGAAGTGACGCGAAAAGTGACCTGAAAGAGGCGGG
>NZ_NEUE01000212.1:46100-154306 GCF_002910905.1 Streptomyces sp. SM11
CCCCGGGCCCGCCTCTATTCACGTTCGTTCCGTTCGTTACGCCTTGCTCGCGGCGCACTCCACGCAGGTGCCGAAGACCTCGACGGTGTGCGCGACGTTCACATAGCCGTGCTGGGCGGCGATCATCTCGGCCCACTGCTCGACGGCCGGTCCCTCGACCTCCACCGCCTTGCCGCAGAGCCGGCAGACCAGGTGGTGGTGATGATCACCGGTCGAGCACCGCCGGTAGACGGCCTCGCCCTCGGTGGTGCGCAGGACGTCCACCTCACCCGCGTCGGCGAGGGACTGCAGGGTCCGGTAGACCGTGGTCAGGCCCACGGAGTCGCCGCGGTGTTTGAGAACGTCGTGCAGCTCCTGGGCGCTGCGGAACTCGTCGACCTCGTCGAGCGCCGCCGCCACCGCCGCCCGCTGCCGGGTGGACCGGCCGCGTACCGGCGCTGCGTTCGTGCCACTGATCGGCGCCGTGGCCACAGGTGCCTCCTCGTGTCGCCCGTACATGTGTCGGGCCATTGTGCCAGCCCGGCCGGGTGGAGCCGGCGAACACGTACGGTGCGACGCCGTCACACGTACAGCCGTCACATGTGTACGTCGTCCCTGTCCCGGCGGGCCGCCGGTACTTCCAGGGTGCACTCCGCACCCTTCGCCTCGCTCGCCCGCGCCCGGCGTCTCGCGAGCGGAGCGGCGAGCGCGGTCAGCGCGACGAACACCGCGATGGCCAGCAGCACGATCGTCGCGCCGGGCGGAACGTCCTGGTAGTACGAGGTCACGGTGCCGGTGAGGGTCACGGCCGTGCCGATCGCCACGGCCAGCACGAAGGTGACCTTGAAGGACTTGGTGATCTGCTGCGCGGCCGCCACCGGCACCACCATCAGCGCGCTGACCAGCAGCAGGCCGACGACCCGCATCGCGACGGTCACGGTCACGGCGGCGGTCACCGCGACCAGCAGGTTCAGCACCCGCACCGGCAGCCCGCACACCCGGGCGAACTCCTCGTCCTGGCTGACGGCGAACAGCTGCCGTCGCAGCCCCACCGTGACCAGCACCACGAAGGCCGCCAGCACGCAGATCGCGATGACGTCCGACTCGGAGACCGTGGCGAGCGAGCCGAAGAGGTACGAGGTCAGGTTGGCGGTGGAGCCCGTGTCGGACAGGTTGATCAGCATGACGCCGCCCGCCATGCCGCCGTAGAACAGCATCGCCAGGGCGAGGTCGCCGCGCGTGTGTCCGTACCAGCGGATCAGCTCCATGACGACCGCACCGGCCACCGCGACGGCCGTGGCCATCCAGACCGGGCTGGTGGAGAGCAGGAAGCCGAGACCGACGCCGGTCATCGCGATGTGCCCGATGCCGTCGCCCATCAGGGCCTGCCGCCGCTGCACCAGGTAGATGCCGATGGCGGGCGCGGTGATGCCGACCAGCACGGCCGCGATGAGCGCCCGCTGCATGAAGGGAGGGTTCAGGAATTCCAGCATCATCAGGTCAGCAGTCCCGTCCGTACGGGCTCGGCGGCCGCGTGGGGGTGTACATGGTCGTGGCCGGGCAGGGCGTGCTGGCCGAGCGCCTCGGGCGGCGGCCCGTCGTGCGTCACGCAGCCGTCGCGCAGGACCACGGCCCGGTCGATCAGGGGCTCCAGCGGGCCCAGCTCGTGCAGCACGAGGAGTACGCTGGTGCCCAGCGCCACCTGCTCGCGCAGGGTCGAGGCGAGGATCTCCTGGCTGGCCAGGTCCACCCCGGCCATCGGCTCGTCCATGATCAGCAGGTCCGGCTCGGCGGCCAGGGCGCGGGCGATCAGGACCCGCTGGTGCTGGCCGCCCGACAGCGCGCTCACGGAGTCCTTGGCGCGGTCGGCCAGGCCCACCAGCGCGATGGCACGGTCCACGGCCGCCCGGTCCGCCTTCCCGGGCCACCGCAGCCCCGTACGGGACAGCCGTCCTGAGGCGACGACCTCGTGGATCGTGGCGGGCACGCCGCCGGCGGCCGTGGTGCGCTGCGGGACGTAGCCGATCCGGCCCCACCGGCGGAAGCGGCGCAGTTCGGTGCCGAACAGCTCGACGGTGCCGCCGGTCAGCGGGACCTGCCCGATGACGGACCGTACGGCGGTGGACTTGCCGGAACCGTTGGCGCCGAGCAGCGCGACGACCTCGCCGCGGTGCACGGTCAGGTCCACGCCGCGCAGCACGGGGCGCGCGCCGAGGGTGGCCGTGGCGCCGCGCAGGGCTATGACGGGCTCGTGGGTGCTGTTCTCACGCTCCGGCATGAGCGCCTCCGATCCAGGGGTGATGCGGGTCCACAGGGTGGTGCGGGTCACTTCGCGCCGAGTGCCTTCTGCAGCGCGGCGAGGTTGGACTCCATGACCTCGATGTAGTCAGCGCCCTGGGACTTCTTCGTGATTCCCTCCAGCGGGTCCAGGACTCCGGTCCTCAGGCCGGTGTCCTTCGCGAGAGTCTTCGCCGTCTTGTCACTGGCGAGCGTCTCGAAGAAGACCGTGGTGGCCTTCTCCTTCTCCGCGATGGTGTGGATCTCCTGGATCCGGGCGGGGCTCGGCTCGGCCTCGGGGTCGATGCCCGCGATGCCCTGCTGGGTGAGCCCGTAGCGCTCGGCGAGGTAGCCGAAGGCGGAGTGGGTGGTGATGAAGGTCTTGGTGGAGGTGTTCTTCAGCCCGGTCTCGAACGCCGTGTTCAGCTCGCCCAGCTCGGCGACGAGCGCGTCGGTGTTCTTCTTGTAGTCGGCGGCGTGGTCGGGGTCGGCCTTCTCCAGGGACGTGCCGACACCCTTGGCGACCTCGGCGTACTTCACCGGGTCCAGCCAGATGTGGGGGTCGGCGCCGCCTTCCTCGCCGTGGTTGTGGCCGTCGCCCTCGGAGTGCTCCTCGTGGGCCTCGTCCGCGTGGGCTTCTTCCTCGTGCCCGTGCTCTTCTTCGCCCTCATGGCCGTGATCGTGGCCGCTGACCTCGGAACCGTGGTTCTCCAGCGTGGTGAGGGTCGCGGCGTCGACGGTGTTCTTCACACCGGACTGCTTGATCGCATCGTCCACGGCGGGCTGGATGCCCTTGAGGTACAGCACGTAGTCGGACTCGCTGATGGAGCCGATCTGGCGGGGGGTGAGCTCCAGGTCGTGCGGCTCGACACCCGGCTTGGTGAGGCTGCTGACGGCGACGTGCTCGCCGCCGATCTTCTCGGCCAGGAACTGCATCGGGTAGAACGACGCGGTCACCTTCAGTTTGCCGCCGTCGCTCCCGTCCGCTGCGTCGGAGGTGGAGCAGGCCGAGAGAGCGGTCAGACCGAGGACGACTGCTCCGGCGACGGCGGTGGTGGGTATCAGGCGGCGTACGTTCATGACACTCATTTTCAACAAAAGTGGAAACGATTGTCAACAAGGCAGATGAGATGCCCGGAAGATCACATAGTGACGGCAAGGGGAACCACTCGCACCCTCACCGATTTGATCCCAGGGGTGCGCCCGCCGGTAACCTGAAGCATTCGCCGTTCGTCGCCGTCGTAATGAAGAGAGCACCGTGGCCGCCGACAAGATCGACACCATCGTCAGCCTGAGCAAGCGCCGTGGCTTCGTCTACCCCTGCAGTGAGATCTACGGTGGTCAGAAGGCCGCCTGGGACTACGGGCCGCTGGGCGTCGAGATGAAGGAGAACCTGAAGCGTCAGTGGTGGCGCTACATGGTCACCGGGCGCGAGGACGTGGTCGGTCTCGACTCGTCGGTCATCCTGGCGCCCGACGTCTGGGTCGCCTCCGGTCATGTCGCCACCTTCTCGGACCCGCTCACCGAGTGCACCTCCTGTCACAAGCGCTACCGCGCCGACCACCTGGAGGAGGCGTACGAGGAGAAGCACGGCAAGCCGCCGGTCAACGGCCTCGTCGACCTCAACTGCCCCAACTGCGGCAACAAGGGCACGTTCACCGAGCCCAAGCAGTTCTCGGGTCTGCTCTCCACCCACCTCGGCCCCACCCAGGACTCCGGCTCGGTCGCCTACCTGCGCCCGGAGACCGCCCAGGGCATCTTCACCAACTTCGGCCAGGTGCTGCAGACCTCGCGCAAGAAGCCGCCGTTCGGCATCGCGCAGATGGGCAAGTCCTTCCGGAACGAGATCACTCCGGGCAACTTCATCTTCCGGACCCGCGAGTTCGAGCAGATGGAGATGGAGTTCTTCGTCAAGCCGGGCGAGGACGAGGAGTGGCAGCAGTACTGGATGGACCAGCGCTGGAACTGGTACACGGACCTCGGCATGCGCGAGGAGAACATGCGCTGGTTCGAGCACCCGAAGGAGAAGCTCTCCCACTACTCCAAGCGCACCGCCGACATCGAGTACCGCTTCCGCTTCGGCGGCAGTGAGTGGGGCGAGCTGGAGGGCGTGGCCAACCGCACCGACTACGACCTCAAGGCGCACTCCGAGGCGTCGGGCACCGACCTCCAGTACTACGACCAGGAGGCCAACGAGCGCTGGACGCCGTACGTCATCGAGCCCGCGGCCGGCGTCGGCCGCGCGATGCTGGCGTTCCTCCTGGACGCCTACGTCGAGGACGAGGCGCCCAACGCCAAGGGCGTCATGGAGAAGCGCACCGTGATGCGCCTCGACCCGCGCCTGGCCCCGGTCAAGGTCGCGGTCCTGCCGCTGTCCCGCAACCCGCAGCTCTCGCCGAAGGCCAAGGGCCTGGCGGCCGACCTGCGCAAGAACTGGAACATCGAGTTCGACGACGCCGGCGCCATCGGCCGCCGCTACCGCCGTCAGGACGAGATCGGCACCCCGTTCTGCGTCACCGTCGACTTCGACACCCTCGACGACAACGCGGTGACCGTGCGCGAGCGCGACACCATGAAGCAGGAGCGCGTCTCCCTGGACCAGATCCAGGCGTACCTCGGCGCCCGTCTGCTCGGCTGCTGACACCCGCGCACGTGCGTGAGGCCCCCGGATCCGGGTACGGAACCGGGGGCTTCGTCGTACGGTCCACCGGAGCCCCCGCCGCCGTTCCGGGAGGTACGCGATGCCGTCCATCACCACCAGCAAGGTCAGCAGATGGGACCAGCACGGCCGTGAACACGTCGTGCGGGTACGGAAGTCGGGCATGACCCGCCAGTTGACCTGCTCCACCTGCGCGTGGTGCCGCTCGGCGCAGTTCCTGCCCTGGCTGAAGGCCGAGGAGCACCTGGCCGAGGCCCATCAGGCGACGGTCGACCCGACGGCCTGAAAAGCTGGTGCGGGGTGCTCCGGGAGCGGGGTACCGTTCCGGCATGTCTTCGTTCTTCCAGATCTACGAGTGAGAGCGCGGCGGGGGTCCGACCACCCGCCGCCCACCGGATCGATCTCGATCATCCGATTACTTCCTTCCTCACTTCTCACCATGAATGGGAGAACGCCGTGGCCAAGAGCCGCAACAACCTCCTCGGCGTCGGCGGACAGCGCAAGAAGCTGTCCCGCGCCGAACAGCAGGGCGCGGGTTCCGCGCGAGGCGCCGACCGCAAGGCCGCCGAGGACAAGAAGCAGGAGCTGGTCCGCAGGATGCGCGAGCGCGCCGAGGCCCAGGCGGCCGCCACCGCCGAGCCGGGCGAGCAGGACGCTCCCGCACAGAGCTGACACCCGAGCAGTACCCGTACGAATCGGTGACGACCCCGTACGACCGTGGGCCCGGATCCTCCGTGATCCGGGCCCACGCGCGTACCTCCGTCCACGTCGACGTCCACGTCGGTCAAGGGGAAGGTTCCGGACCGGAGCCGCCTGGATCAACGTCCAGGCGGCCGTGTCCGTCACCCCCTGTAGACGGACTCCCGGACCAGAGGCTCGAACTCCCGCCGCGGACAGGTGTCGAACGGCGCCGTCGGAGCACCGTCGACTCCCCGCCGCGCCGGCGCTCCACCGTGGAGCGCCTCACGACGAACGAGCAGCCCGCGCGCTCCGGATCAGCAGCGCCGCCGGGACCAGCCCCAGCAGCATCGGCGTCGGCTCCAGGACCGCCGCCGACACCACGCACCACGCGGCCAGCCCCCAGCCGATGGACGCCGGCAGGGCGATGCTCCGCCGGGCCAGGTCGGATATGAGCGCACCCAGCAGCATCATCGGCACGGCGAAGCTGCCGATCGAGATCCAGAACGCACCGTTCGCGTCACGGGGGTGAATGAACTCGTCACGCGGCAGCCCCCACAGCGCTCCGGTGAACCATTCGTCGGCGTACTGGACGTTCTGCACGCCCAGCCCGATGAGGTGCACCGCGCCCAGGATCATCAGGATCCGTCCTGCCCAGCGTCCCATTACCGCTCCCCCTTTTCGGAACCACTAGTTTCGGAACCATGAGTTTCGGAACCAAAAGTACCGTAACATGGCCGCATGGGACGACCTAGAGACAGCAGGGTCGACGAAGCGATCCTCACCGCCACCCGTGGCCTCCTGGCAGAAGGCGGATACGCCGGGCTCACGGTGGACGCCGTGGCCGAGCGTGCGCGGATCGGCAAGGCGGCGATCTACCGGCGCCACGCGACGAAGCAGGAGATGGTGTTCGCGGCAGCCGTGCACAGCGCGGACCTGCCCCCGCCCCCCGATACGGGAAGCCTGCTGGGGGACCTGACGGTGCTCGTCCAGGAGATCGTGGACCACGTCACCAGCCCGGCGGCCGCCGCCGCGATCCCGGGACTGCTCGCCGACATACGCAGTTCGCCGGAGCTCGCCGCTCGCTTCCACAACGCCTTCGTCACCGTCCAGCAGGCCGGCCTCGCCGAACTGCTCGGCCGAGCGGTCGCCCGCGGCGAGCTCCCGTCGTCCCCGGACGTCGACCTCGTCCACGCCCTGGTGGCCGGCCCGGTCTTCGCCACGGTCTACCTACAGAACCGCTCCCCGGACGGCCTGGCGGAACGACTGGGCCGGATCGTCGCCGGCGCTCTCACCGGGGCCTGACCCACAGGTGGGGGTGGCGCTTCGCCAGGTCCCGCGCGATGGCCTCGTCGGTTGGGTCCGTGACCTCCCAGCCGTGGCCGGACTGGTGCCCGGCGAACAGCCCGCACGCCTCGCTACGGGTGTCGGGCGCGGTACACCAGGGGAGCGGCGAGAGCCTGATTCGCCTCCCCGTACCCCATCTGGCCCAGACGGCGCTTCCGGGCCGCCCGCCCTCGTCCCACAGCATCGCCGCGTGATCGGCGTCGTGGTCCTCGCCGAGTTCGCAGAGTACGTGTCCGGCCTCCGGGCGGTGTCCGGGGGGCGACAGGGTGACCACGTGGGCCGGGGGCGGCAGTAACACAACGGCGGTGCACTGGTTCATGGCTGAGGCCGTCCTCCTGGGCGGTCGGGGCCTTCGTGGCCGTGGTCGTCGGATACGACCCGCTCGGCGATCAGGTCGCCGAGCGGGTCCGTCACGCTCCAGGAGTGGGGCGCGACGTGGTGGTCGAAGAACGCGCACAGCCGCACGACGCCCGTGCCGAGGTGGCGGAGTACGGCGGGGCACCACGGCACGGTGTCGACCCGGTGGACGAGGTCCGCGCCGGTGCCGGTCCAGAAGAACCACGGAGCCGGGGCACTCGGCGTCTCGGCCGGCCAGAGATGCGCGGCATGCTCGATGTGCTCGTCGTGCCCGGCGAGTTCGCAGAGGAGGAAGTGGTCGGGGCCGAGTCCGTCCGGTGGTTCGTCCGGCTGCCCGTCCGAGGTCGTCAGGGCTGACAGGACTTCATCCGGAGGAACTTGGGTGACGGCGGTGCATTGCAGCACGTCGGTCTCTTCTGTGGAGGGGCCTACAGATGGTGGCAGGCCAGGGAACCGCGCCATCCGGCAAGGGTCAGGCTCAGCCCGACCGCAGGGTCAACTACGGTGTGCAGTACGGGGAACCCCGCTTCGAGGGCCCGTATCGCGTCGTCCTGGCGCTCGCCATCGGTCGCCCAGAACCGCAACCCTTCCGGAGCGTCGGAACCGTGGAAGAGGACCGGCCGCACATCGCTGGTCGGCAGCCGCAGCGAGTCGGTGGCCCTCGCGAGCCCGTGTCCGTGTCCGTTCGCCAGGCGGAGCGCCTGTCCACGGAGCCACAGGAGCACCAGCCGGCGGTTCCGTACGGCGACACCGCCGAGCGAGGCGAACCGCTGCCCGTCCGTCACGGTGACCTCGGCGGCGTAGCCCGCGCGCATCATGCGGCACGCTCGTCGGCGTCGGGGTTGCGGATGAGGCTCCGGAGCCGGTCGGCCGCCGCCTCGATCTCGTCCACCACGGCACTCCGCGTTGCGAACCGGTCCGCGACGGCCGCGTCCAACCCGGCGAAGAACAGGGCCCGGTAGGCGGGGTCCGATTCGATGCGTGCGAGTTCGGTGAGAGGCGCGGCGGGCTTGACCGGGCACCGGGTGAGCGCCCGCATGAGCCGGGGGAGGCGAAGCCGTAGACGGACTTCCGCCGCTCCCACGGCGAGGGCGAGCCGAACCCGTAACCGGGCGAGGGGGCTCACAGCACCTCACCCCGGCTGCGGGCGTTGGCCCGAGCGGTACGGGCGCGTAGCTGCTCTATGGGGAGCGCGGGACGTACGTGCTGGGGCTCGACCTCCCACTCGACGCCGCCGCCCACGGGCCGGAGGGACCAGTAGAGGCCGGCGACCCCTCGGAACTCGCCCACGCGGTCGCCGCGCGTGGTGTCCACCAGGAGGGTGCCGGGGGCGGGAAGGTCAGGGGGTGCCTGGGTATTCGGGCGTAAGTTCTCGCCGTACATCGATCGCTCCTCTCTGTAGTCATTCGGCTACCGGGGCGATTCAGCGTGGCCTAGTGTCGAGCTGTCTTCAACCTGCGCGCTTTGCTCGAAGAGTTAGGGGCTCGGCATGGTGAATCGCAAGCGACTTGACCCCGACGACCCGGGGAAGGCCTTCGGTCTGAAGTTAAGGCAGGCCAGAGACGGGCATGGCTGGACGCAGGATGAACTGGCCGCTTGTATGGGGTGCTCAGGGACGCATGTTTCTGCTGTAGAAACTGGTCGGCGCCCTCCAACTCCTCGCTTCGCGAGGAGTGCTGACAGGGCGCTTGGTGCTGGCGACAAGTTTCAGCGGATGGTCCAGGCCATGAGCAACACGGCACTGCTGGAAGGGTTCCCGGAGTTCGTGCGTCAAGAGATCCGGGCTGCGGAGATCAGGCTCTTCGAGCTCGGGATCGTCCCCGGGCTGCTTCAGACTGCGGAGTACGCCGCAGCTATCAGTAATGGGGCAGTGCGACGGGGGGCGATCACTGAGCAGCAGGCAGAGGAGCGGCTCGCCCTGCTCTCCGAGAGACAGGCCTCCCTCACAAGGACTCCGCCGCCGATGGTCTATGCGGTGTTGGACGAGAGCTGCATCCGGCGGTCAGTCGGTGGGGCTGCCGTCATGAAGGCGCAGTTGGACAAGCTCGTCGCGTTTGCCGAATTGCCCACTACGGTCCTTCAGGTCGCCCCGTTCGACCTCGGAGAACGGCGAGCGTTCGACTTGCCGGTGACGCTGTTGACGCTCCCTGACAGGACGCAGTTGGCCTACTCCGAGTCTGCGCAGCAGGGGAGGCTGGAGCGCGATACACACTTCGTCCAACCCCTCGTGACGGCCTACCATCAGATGCAGGCCGAAGCCGCCTCGCAGGCTGAATCTGTGGCCACGATCAGCAAGTTACGAAAGGGTGCTTTGTGACGACCGAATCTCCGCGTTGGTTCACGTCCTCGTACAGCAGCAACGGCGGCCAGTGTGTAGAGGTCGCCGCCAATCTCGCCGCCTCGCGCGGAATCGTCCCGGTCCGTGACTCGAAGAACGTGGACGGCCCGGTGGTCAACGTTCCCGCCGCCGCGTTCACCGCGTTCGTGGTGGGCGTGCGGGCCGGGAAGCTCGGCACCGTCTGAACCGCTGCGGTCCAGCGTCGCCCCACCGTTTCGCGCGCGGTGGGGCGTCCTGCTGTCCGGGTCGGGCCGGGGCAACCGCGCCCGTGACCACTGGAGTGCCGAGGGCGCGGGTCTGCATGGCGTCCACTCCGGCAGGCGAAAGGCCCGACCCCTGAGGGTCGGGCCGCTCGCGATACCCGGCCGGTCAGACTGGCGGGTTGGAGT
This sequence comes from Streptomyces sp. SM11, assembly GCF_002910905.1. GTDB lineage: Bacteria > Actinomycetota > Actinomycetes > Streptomycetales > Streptomycetaceae > Streptomyces. The sequence goes on from NZ_NEUE01000212.1 coordinate 56,125, forward strand.
AGGCCTTGCGTCGGAACGCCGCCTTGGTCCCTGGTCCGGCGATGCCGTCGATCTTGCCCTTGTAGCCGTTGAACTTCTTCAGGTTGGCCTGGAGCGACACGATCGTCTTGGGTCCCACCATGCCGTCGACTCTGCCCTTGTAGGGAGAGGGCTGGCCGGGCCAGGTGGCCAGGAAGCGCTGCATCGCCTTCCAGCTGTTGGTCCCGAGCACCCCGTCGATCTTGCCGGTGTAGCCGTACATGGTGAGGATCCACCGCTGGATCCGTTGGGCACCCTGCTTGTCGAGGCCGAGACTGACCACGGCCGCGCTCGCCGGCCCCGCGAGGCCGACCACCGCCACACCTGACGCCGCCACTGCCAGCAGCCCGCCTCGTATCAGCCCGCGACGCGAGACACCGTTCTGCCTGCTCTGCTCCAAAATCTTCCCTCCGTTGGCCGGGAGTTGTCTCCCGGCTTGGCGCAGAGATTACCTCGCATCGTCGTCGAACGATCCGGGTTCCGGGCGAGTGCTTCCGAGGACCGGGCGGGCGTCCGGGGCGCGTAGGGCGAAGGGTTTTTTGGCCGCTTCCGGTGGGCGGGGTCAGACTGTGGGCGACCTTCCGTTTCGACTCCGCCCCTCCCGGGGCCTCTCGTCATCCTCCCTGTCAGGATCTGCCGTGCCCCACACCTCCTCCGTACCTCCGGCGAACAGTCCGGCTCCGCGCGTCGGCTCCCACCGCTTCAGCTCGGTGATCAGCCGCATCGCCGAGGAAATGGCCGCACTCGCCGACCACGGCAGCCCTGCCGACTACATTCCGATGCTCGCCGACGCCGACCCCCGGCGCTTCGGCATGGCCGTCGCCGAGCCGGACGGGACCGTCTACGGGGTGGGGGAGTGGCGGCAGCCGTTCTCGACGCAGTCCATCACCAAGGTGTTCGCCCTGGCCCTGGCCCTCTCCCTGGACGGCGGGCAGCTCTGGCGGGGCGTGGGCCGCGAGCCCTCGGGCAACCCCTTCAACTCCCTGGTGCAGCTGGAGTACGAGAACGGGATTCCCCGTAACCCGTTCATCAACGCCGGTGCCCTGGTGGTGACCGACCGGCTCCAGGCGCTGACCGGGGACGCCGCCGGCCAGGTGCGGGAGCTGCTGCGCTCGGAGAGCGGCAACGAGGCCATCGACTTCATGCCGGAGGTCGCCGCCTCCGAAGCGGCCTTCGGTGACCGCAACGCCGCGCTGGCTCACTTCATGGCCGCCTACGGCAACATCACGCTCCCGGTCCCCGAACTGCTCTCCGCCTACTTCCGGCAGTGCTCGATCGAGGCGTCCTGTGCGGACCTGGCCCTCTCCGCCGGATTCCTGGCCCGGCACGGCGTCCGCGCCGACGGTTCCGCGCTGCTGAGCCGCAGCCAGGCGAAGCAGGTCAACGCGGTCATGCTCACCTGCGGGACGTACGACGCGGCCGGAGAGTTCGCCTACCGGGTGGGGCTGCCCGGCAAGAGCGGTGTCGGTGGCGGGATCATCGCCATCGTGCCCGGAGTGTGCACCCTGTGCGTGTGGAGCCCGGGCCTCGACCGGCGCGGCAACTCGGTGGCGGGTGTGTCGGCCCTCGACCGCTTCACCACGCTCACCGGGCTGTCCGTCTTCTGACGTGCTACGCAGCCCGCCTGGTCCAGAACGGGCGCGGCGAGAAGCCCTCGCGCCGCAGCCAGTGCTCCGTGTAGACGATCCGCTCGGGCTCGATCACGACGAGAGGCCCCGACTGCGGTTCGTCGAGGGAGCGGGACCGCTGCCTCGGTCGTGGTCCGGGCGTGTGTGCAGGCACCGGCGTCCCCTCTTGCGGAAAGTCGGTTGCGGCCCTCCGTCACCTGCGTCACGTCACCGTGCGCGGCAGCCGCAGGCTCAGCCCGACTGTCAGCGCCACCGCCGCCAACTGCACCAGCAGTGTCACCACCAGTGCGTCCCGCATGCCCAGGACCGGCACCAGTGCCAGAAACAGGGTGCCCAGCGTGGCCACCCCGAGGGCCAGCGCCGCCTGCTGGGCCGTCGTCAGCACGCCGCCACCCACCCCGGCCTTCTGCGGCGGTACGTCGGAGAGCACGATCCGGAACAGTACGGGGAGCTGGAAGCCCTGGCCGAGGCCCGCGATCGCGATCCCCGGCGACAGGCCCCACGGCCCGAGATCCTGCCAGGCGTAGTGCACGGTCAGCGCCAGCACCACCACGCCCACTGCCTGGATGAGCCCGCCCGCGGTGACGACCCGGGCGCCGTAGCGCCGGACCAGCCGGGGACCGGCGAGCGAGGCCGCGAAGAACGTCAGTGCCATCGGGACCAGGGAGAAACCGGCCGCCGCCGGGCCCAGCCGCAGGCCTTGCTGGAGTGCCACCGCGATCACGAACAGGAAGCCGCCGTAGCCGATCGAGAACGGCACCACCAGGGCCAGGCCCCGCCTCAGCGACTCCAGGCGCAGCAGGCCCGGCGGCACCAACGGCACGCGGCCCAGCCGGTCGGCCCGCCGCTCCACCAGGAAGAAGGAGTACACCGCGAACGGGAACAGCCCCAACGAGACCCAGGCCCACCACGGCCAACCGGCGGCCCGCCCCTCCGTCAGGGGGGCCAGCAGCGTCACCAGCGACAGGGCCAGCAGCAGCGTCCCGGGCACGTCGACGGGTGCGGGGCGGTCGGAGCGGGTCTCCGGTATCGCACGGGCTGCCAGGGCCAGGCCAACCATCGCCACCGGCACGTTCACCAGGAACACCGACCGCCAGCCGGCGCTCTCGCCGAACACCGAGGACATCGGCGCGGCCGCCACCAGCGCACCGCCCAGGATCTGGCCCGTGACCATCGAAAGGCCGGCCGTCGCCCCGTACAGGCTCATCGCCCGAGCTCGGCGCGGGCCCCGTGTCGCCGCCTGGATCGTGGCCAGCACCTGCGGCAGCATCAGCGCGGCGGCGGCGCCCTGCGCGACGCGGGCGCCGACCAGGCTCCAGGCGTCGGGAGCGAGTCCGCAGGCCAGCGAGGTGAGTCCGAAGGCCGCCATCCCGATCAGGAACAGACGCCTGCGGCCCATCGTGTCGCCGAGCCGCCCGCCGATGACCAGCAGGACGGCGTACGCGAGCCCGTAGCCTGCGACCACGAGTTCGAGCAGGGCGGTGCCCGCGTCCAGATCGCGGTCGATCGTGGCCAGGGCGACGTTCACGATGAAGAAGTCGATGAGCGGGAGTGCTGCACCCAGCAGCACGGTGAACAGGCCCAGCGGGCCGAGCACCGGGGCGGAGCCGTCGTGCCGGACGGGTTCCGGACCGACGGCGGCGGGGGGCGTACGGAGGGACGGATGTACGGAAGGTTCACTCACGGCGTCGACTCTCCCGCCGAACCCAGAGTGGTACCAGAGTCTCCTTATCCTGGTACCAGCGGTACCTGGCGACAGGCCGGGGCACCCGGCAGGCTGGAGGCATGACGACCATGGCAGCCGACATCCGGCCCGCGGCGGGTGAGCCGGGCGAGGCGTCCGCGTCCGACGTCAGGCGGCACGAACTCGCCGCCTTCCTGCGCAGTCGCCGCGAGCGCATCACTCCCGAACAGGTCGGTCTCGTCCGCGGCCGCCGCCGACGTACCCCCGGGCTGCGCCGCGAGGAGGTCGCCCAGCTCTCCGCGGTCGGGGTCACCTGGTACACCTGGCTCGAACAGGCCCGGGCCATCCAGGTCTCAGCCCAGGTGCTCGACGCCCTGGCCCGCGCCCTGCTGCTCGACCCGAGCGAACGCGCCCACCTCTTCGTGCTCGCCGCCGCCCCTGATCCGGACCCGGGCACGGATTGCGCCACGGTCACCCCGGCGCTGCGGGCCGTGCTGGAACAGCTGGACCCCATTCCGGCCTGCGTCCAGAACAGCCGGTACGACATCCTCGCCTACAACCGCACCTACGCCCGGCTCCTCTGCGACCTGGACGCAGTGCCGCCCGAGGACCGCAACTGCCTGCTGCTGGCTTTCACCCACGACGACTGGCGGGCCGCGACCGTCGACCTGCCCGAAGCCACCCGGATGATGGCCGCCAAGTTCCGCGCCTCGACGGCCCGGCACCTGGCCGAGCCGGCCTGGAAGGCGCTGCTGCAACGGCTGAAGACGCGGTCGCCGGAGTTCCGGGAGGTGTGGGAGCGCCACGAGGTGATCGACCAGCGGGGGCCGACGAAGTACATCCGCAACGCCCACGTGGGGCTGCTGCACGTCGAGCAGACCAGTCTCTGGCTCGGCCCGGCGAGCGGGCCGCGCCTGGTCAGCTACCCGCCGGTGGACGCCGGGACCCGCGCCGGGCTGGAGCGGCTGCACCGGATCGCCCTCGACACCGGGCCCGGCGCTTCCCCGACCGCTGAGGTACGCCGGACCGCCACCCGTCCGGCGTACGCGACAATGGAGCAATGACCACGCTCGCCCCCGCCCCCCCGCAGCTCCGCATCGGCCCGCACACCGTGCGGCCGCCGGTCGTGCTGGCCCCGATGGCCGGCATCACCAACGCCCCGTTCCGGACGCTGTGCCGGGAGTTCTCCGGCGGCAAGGGGCTGTTCGTCAGCGAGATGATCACCACGCGGGCGCTGGTCGAGCGCAACGAGAAGACCATGCAGCTCATCCACTTCGACGCGGCCGAGACCCCGCGCTCGATCCAGCTGTACGGAGTGGACCCGGTCACCGTCGGCAAGGCGGTCCGGATGATCGTCGACGAGGATCTGGCCGACCACATCGACCTGAACTTCGGCTGCCCGGTCCCCAAGGTCACCCGCAAGGGCGGCGGCTCCGCGCTCCCGTACAAGCGTCCTCTGCTGCGGGCCATCCTCAACCAGGCCGTCTCCAACGCCGGTGACCTCCCGGTCACGATCAAGATGCGCAAGGGCATCGACGACGACCACATCACCTTCCTCGACGCGGGCCGCATCGCCGTCGAGGAGGGCGTCACCGCGGTCGCCCTGCACGGACGCACCGCCGCCCAGCACTACGGCGGCACCGCCGACTGGGACGCCATCGCCCGGCTCAAGGAGCACGTCCCGGAGATCCCCGTCCTCGGCAACGGCGACATCTGGTGCGCCGACGACGCCCTGCGGATGATGCGGGAGACCGGCTGCGACGGCGTCGTCGTCGGGCGTGGGTGCCTCGGGCGGCCCTGGCTCTTCGCCGATCTGGTGAGCGCCATGGAGGGGCGTACGGACCGGCACGCGCCCGCACTGCGCGAGGTCGCGGACGTCATGGTGCGCCACGCGACGCTGCTGGGGGAGTGGATCGGCGACGAGACCCGTGGCGTGATCGACTTCCGTAAGCACGTGGCCTGGTACCTCAAGGGCTTCGCGGTCGGCTCCGAGATGCGCAAGAAGCTGGCGATCACCTCCTCGCTGGAGGAACTGGCCGGTCAGCTGCACGAGCTGGACCTCGACCAGCCCTGGCCGGACGGCGCCGACGGGCCGCGCGGGCGCACCTCGGGCAACAGCCGGGTCGTCCTGCCGGACGGCTGGCTGAAGGACCCGTACGACTGCTCCGGCATCAGCGCCGACGCGGAGCTGGACACCTCCGGCGGCTGAGTCGGTACGAGAAGTCCTCAGCCGCCCACGTCCGGGCCCGCGTGGCGTTCCAGCGGGGCCGCCGACGCGGAGTTCATCACGTTGAAGACAACGCTGCCCGCCCGGTAGCGGTCGTCCGTCCACTCGATGGCCCGGCCCGCCGCCGTGTACGTCAGATGCCGCTGCCGCAGCAGCGGGCTGGCCCGGCGCACCCGCAGCAGCCGGGCGTCCTCGCTGCCCGCCGCGACCGCGTCGATCAGGTGCTCGCCGTAGTGCGCGACGACGTCCGCCCGCTCCGCGATGCTGTCCATGATCGAGACGCAGTCCTCCGGCAGCGCGCGGACCGTCGGGGCCACCCAGTCCGCGTACACCGTCCGCTCGATCATCACCGGCTCCCCATCGAGCCGGCGCAGCCGCAGCACGTACAGCACCTCGCTGCCCGGCTCGGCGTCCAGCCGGGCCGCCTCCTCGTCGGTCGCGGGGCGGGTGGCGCGGGTCAGGATGCGGCTGGAGACCTCGCAGCCCATCGCCCGCGCCCACTGCGCGAAGCTGTTGAGCTGCTCGAAACTCTGCCGGCGCTCCTGGCGCAGGACCACTCTGCGGGCGCCCTGCCGGGAGCCGATCAGGCCCTCGGACGCCAACAGCGCCACCGCCTGGCGGACCGTGCCGCGCGAGACGGACCAGCGGGCGGCGAGGTCGCTCTCGGACGGCAGCCGGGAGCCCGGCGGACATACGCCGCCCCGGATCGACTGCCGCAGTGACTCGGCGATCTCCTCGTAGCGTGAACGGCCCACGTGCCCCCCATCGGTCGGCTGGTAAGGATCCTGACCGGAGTCCTGGGCTGTGCACAGGTATGTGTCTGCGCCTTGGTCCGGTATCTCACTCTAACGTCCCCTCAGGCCGTCGGCACGCACAGCTCCGTACCTACCACTACCCCGATATGGTGGGCTTTCCTCTTCCTCGGCTCTTGCGGCACCAGACATCGGACGTTAACTCACCGGACACCTGGGGCGGGCGAACTAGTGCCAGCTTGTATGAACAAGTGGCACTCACTTCGCTCCCGGGAGACACACCGTGCGCAGAGCCCGACCCCGCCCCCGTATCCGCGCCAACGGCCGTGCCGTTGCCGCTCTCGCCCTCTCCACCGCCGCCCTCACCGCGCTCACCGCGTGCGGCGCCGCACCCGAGGAGAAGGCCGCGACCGGGGTGAACGGGGTCAAGTCCACCGAGGCCACCTCGGTCGCCGACTTCGGCGGGCTGGAGAAGCTGGTCGCCGCCGCCGAGAAGGAGGGCGAGCTGAACGTGATCGCCCTGCCGCCGGACTGGGCCAATTACGGCGAGGTCATCAAGGCCTTCCAGGACAAGTACAAGGTCAAGATCAAGAGCGAGACCCCGGACGCCTCCAGCTCCGACGAGATAGCCGCCGTCAAGTCCCGCAAGGGCCAGAAGCGCGCCCCCGACGTCCTCGACCTCGGCATCGCCTTCGCCCGCAGCGGCGCCGCCGAGAACCTCTTCGCCCCGTACAAGGTCACCGCCTGGGACCAGATCCCCGACAGCCAGAAGGACGCGGACGGCCGCTGGTACAACGACTACGGCGGCTACGTCTCCATCGGCTGCGACGCCGCCCGCATCAAGACCTGCCCCGAGACCTTCGCCGACCTGCTGAAGCCCGAGTACAAGGGCAAGGTCGCCCTCAACGGCAACCCGACCAAGTCCGGCTCCGCGTTCGGCGGTGTCTACGCGGCCTCGCTCGCCAGCAAGGGCTCGTTCGGCGACATCCAGCCCGGCATCGACTTCTTCGGCAAGCTGAAGAAGAGCGGGAACTTCATCCCCGTCGAGTCCACCCCGGCGACCGTCGAGAAGGGCGAGACGCCGATCAGCATCGACTGGGACTACCTGAACGCCGGGTACGCCGACCAGTTCAAGGGCAAGGGCGTCGACTGGAAGGTCTCCGTGCCGGCCGACGGCGTCTACGCCCAGTTCTACTCGCAGGCCATCAACAAGGAGGCCCCGCACCCGGCGGCCGCCCGCCTGTGGATGGAGTACCTGTACAGCGCCGAGGGCCAGAACCTCTGGCTCAAGGGCTACGCCCGCCCCGTGCTGCTGCCCGCCATGACCGAGGACGGCACCGCCGACAAGTCCTTCGTCGCCAAGCTGCCCGAGGTCGCGGGCACCCCGGCCTTCCCGAGCTCCGAGGAACTCGACCAGGCCAGCGCCACCCTCGCCGAGAACTGGGACAAGGCCGTCTCCTGATGACCGTCCCCCACCCGTCCGCCGCCCCGGGGACGCCCCCGGGGCCCGGGGCGGCCACCGTGCAGGCCGGTGGCCGCGTCCCGCGCCGCCGCCGGCCGCCCCGCACCTGGCTCGGCGCGCTCCCGCTGCTCCTCTTCGCCGGGCTCTGCTTCGGACTGCCCGCCGGGGCCCTGCTGTACGGGGCGCTCACCCGCAACGACCCGGTCGCCGGCACCACCGAGATCACCGGCGAGCACCTGGCGCGCTCGCTCCAGGGGCCCTACCTCAGCTCGCTCACCGGCAGCGTCCAGCTGTCCGCGCTGACCGCCGCGCTCGCCACCGTGCTCGGGGTGCTGATCGCCCAGGCCGTCGTCACCTCCCGGCGCGGCGCCCTGCGCGGCGCGGTGCTCACCGCCTCCGGGGTGCTCGCCAACTTCGGCGGCATCCCGCTCGCCTTCGCCTTCGTCGCGACCCTCGGCATCTCCGGGGTCGTCACGGAGATCGGACACCTGGACGCCCTCGGCTGGAACCTCTACTCCTTCACCGGGCTCACCGTCATCTACCTCTACTTCCTCGTCCCGCTCATGGTGCTCGTCGTCGTTCCCGCGCTGGACGGGCTGCGCCCGCAGTGGCGGGAGGCCGCGCTCAACACAGGGGCCTCCACCTGGCAGTTCTGGCGACACGTCGGACTGCCGGTCCTCGCGCCCTCGCTGCTCGGCGGCTTCGTCCTGCTCTTCGGCAGCGCCTTCGCCGCGCACGCCACGGCCGCCGCCCTGGTCGGCGGCTCCGTTCCGCTGGTCACCCTGAAGATCGCCGACGCGCTCTCGGGCAACGTCCTGGTCGGCCAGGAGAACGTCGCCCTGGCGCTGAGTCTCGACATGATCGTGATCGCCGGACTGGTGATGGCGGTCTACCTGCCCCTCCAGCGACGGAGTTCCCGATGGCTGCGCTGACCCCTGTCTCCACGGCCCCCGTCGCCGCCCCGGTGAAGACGGCCCGTCGCCGCCCGCGCTACTGGCGCGGCGCGGTCCTCACCGTCGCCGGGCTGTACTTCCTCACCCCGCTGGTCTCCTCGTTCGTCTTCACCGTCCATGTGCCGAACCAGGGCGTCACCTTCGCCGCGTACAGCGGGATCCTGTCGGCCGAAGGCTTCACCGAGAGCCTGTTCCTCTCGCTCTCCCTCGCCGTCGCCACGATCGCGCTGGCCCTGCTGCTCGTCGTGCCCGCCCTCGTCGCGGTCCGGCTCGGGCCGCCCCGGCTGCGCGCCGTCGTCGAGATCGTCTGCATGCTGCCGCTGGTGGTGCCGCCGATCGCGCTGGTCACCGGGATCGCCACGGTGCTGCGCTGGGGGCCCGACCACTTCTCCCGCACCCACCTCTACCAGACCTTCCTCGCCGTGCAGAACGAGTCGTTCCCGGTGGTGCTGGTGCTCGCCTACACCGTGCTGGCGCTGCCGTTCGTGCACCGCTCGCTGGACGCCGGACTGCGCGCGGTCGACGTGCCCACACTGGTGGAGGCGGCCCGGAACTGCGGGGCGGGGCGGCTGTACGTGATCCTCCGGGTCATCCTGCCCAATCTGCGTTCCTCGCTCGCCGGGGCCTCCTTCCTGACCCTGGCGCTGGTGCTCGGCGAATACACCGTCGCCTCGCTGCTGGGCTTCCGGCCCTTCGCGGTGTGGATCGTCTCCGTCTCCGGCGCCGAGGCCCGGATGTCGGTCGCGGTGTCCCTGCTCAGCCTGCTGATTACCTGGGCCCTGCTGCTCGTCCTCTCCCGCGCCGGAACCGGTTCGTCCGCCGCCGTCCCCACCGCCGCCCCCACTCCCGTACCCGGCAAGGAGTAGCCACCCATGTCAGCCCTGCCCACCGCCACCGCCGGACGTTCCGAGCCGCCCAGGACCGAAGCCCCGCACGGGCGCGCCGCCACCGGAGCCCGGGTGGAGTTCCGCTCCCTGCGCCGGGCGTTCGGCCCGACCGTGGCCCTCGACGGACTCGACCTCACCGTCGAACCCGGCGAGCTGCTCGCCCTCCTCGGCCCCTCCGGCTGTGGCAAGACCACCGCGCTGCGGGTGCTCGCCGGCTTCGAGCAGCCGGACTCCGGCGAGGTCCTGGTGGACGGCGAGGACATCCTCCGGATACCCGCCAACCGGCGCGACGCCGGCATGGTCTTCCAGTCCTACAGTCTCTTCCCGCACCTGAACGCCCGCGACAACGTGGCCTTCGGCCTGCGCGTACGGAAGGTGTCCACCGCCGAGCGGCACGCCACCGCCGCCGAACTCCTCGACCTGGTCGGGCTGCCCGACCACGGCGGACGCTTCCCGCACCAGATGTCCGGCGGCCAGCAGCAGCGGGTCGCCCTGGCCCGCGCGCTCGCACTGCGGCCCCGGGTGCTGCTGCTGGACGAACCGCTCTCGGCACTCGATGCCAAGGTGCGGCTCTCGCTCCGCGAGGAGATCCGCCGCCTCCAGCTGTCGCTCGGGATCACCACCATCTTCGTCACCCACGACCAGGAGGAGGCCCTCTCCATGGCCGACCGGGTCGCCGTCCTCAACGCGGGCCGCCTGGAGCAGTGCGCGCCCCCGGCCGAGCTGTACGAACGTCCCGCCACCGCGTTCGTCGCGGAGTTCGTCGGCACCATGAACCGGCTGCCGGGCCGCCTGACCGGGAACGGAACGGTCGAGGTCGCGGGCGCCGCCCTGCCGGTCGACGGCGAGGCCCCGGCGGGCGGCGGGCCCGTCGACGTGCTGATCCGGCCCGAGGGCATCCGTGCCGAGGCCGACCCCGAGGGCACGGCCACCGTCGTCTCCGCGTCGTTCCTCGGCTCGGTCACCCGGGTCCTGCTCGACCTCCCGGACGGCGTCGCGCTCAAGGCCGACCTCCCCTCCCGCGACGCCGTGGACCTGCTGCCCGGCGTACGGGTCCGGGTCACGCCCGTACCGCGCCCGGTGCTCGTCGTCCCCGTGGCGCCGGTACGCGAGTCCTCGGCCGGGAAGGCAGCGGCATGACGACGCCCGCCGCCGTGCTCCTCGACATGGACGGCACTCTCGTCGACACCGAGGTGCTGTGGTGGGACACGGCCCACGAGGTCGCCGCCGGACTCGGGCACCGGCTGTCCGACGCGGACGCGCCGGAGGTCGTCGGCCGGGCCGTCGCGGACACCGCCGCTCATCTGGTCGACGTCACGGGCGGGACGGCCGCCGCACTGCCCGGCGTGGCCGCCGAGCTGACCGCGTCCTTCTTCCGCAAGGTCGACGCGGGCGCCCCGCTGCGCCCCGGGGCTGCCGGGCTGCTCGCCGCACTGGAGCGGTCCCGGGTGCCGTTCGCCCTGGTCAGCGCCTCGCCCCGGAGCGTGGTGGACGCGGTGGTGGCTGGGTCGCTGGCCGGGGCGGACTTCGCCTTCGCCCTGTCGGCCGACGACACCGTACGGACCAAGCCGCATCCGGACCCGTACATGGCGGCGGCGGCCCGGTTCGGCGTTCCGGCCTCGGCCTGCGTCGCCGTCGAGGATTCCCCGGACGGCACCGCCTCCGCGCACGCCGCCGGGTGCGCGGTGCTGGTGGTGCCCTCGCTGCTGCCGGTGGAGCCCGCGCGGGGGCGGACCTTCGCCCGTAGCCTGGAAGAGGTCGACCTCGGGGTGCTCCGTGACTGCCTGAGGCGTCCGGATCCTGAAATCCGGGGTCCGAAACGAGCGTGATTCACGCCACCCTTGATCAGGGTTGCGCTCAGATGAGCGAATTGGGGATGGCTGCACTTCTGGAAGACGTGGCACTCAGTGCCACCCCGCTGGCTTCGAGAAGTGGACTCGAATGGTGAGAAGGTCGCTCGAATGAGCGGCTGGGGTCGAGTTTCGGCCATATCGCCTTCAGGAGGTGAAGGTAAGAGTTCGGATGCTTCGACCGGGCGGCCCTTTCAATCCGCTGGCGGACGGGTGGTTGCGGTCGCATGACGACCAAGTGGACGTACCCATACACCTTCGATCTGGGTATGTTCCTCGCCGTCAGGGCAGCCACCGCGTCCTCGAGGAGTCGAGACCCGTGTCGGAAAACAAAGATCCCCAGAAGTTCGTCTACGACTTCACCGAGGGCAACAAGGATCTGAAGGATCTTCTGGGCGGCAAGGGTGCGAACCTCGCCGAGATGACCAACCTCGGGTTGCCCGTCCCTCCGGGTTTCACGATCACCACCGAGGCCTGCAAGGTCTACCTGGACAGCGGCGACGCGCCGACCGCGCTGCGCGACGAGGTGAGTGCGCACCTCAGAGCGCTGGAAGAGCGCATGGGCAAGCAGCTCGGCCAGGCCGACGATCCGCTGCTGGTCTCCGTCCGCTCCGGCGCCAAGTTCTCCATGCCCGGCATGATGGACACGGTGCTGAACATCGGCCTCTCCGACGCCTCGGTGGCCGGTCTCGCCACCCAGTCCGGCGATGAGCGGTTCGCCTGGGACTCCTACCGCCGGCTCATCCAGATGTTCGGCAAGACCGTCCTCGGCGTCGACGGCGATCTCTTCGAGGAGGCCCTGGAGGCGGCCAAGCACGCCAAGAAGGTCAGCATCGACACCGACCTCGCCGCGGCCGACCTCAAGAAGCTCGTCAAGCAGTTCAAGAAGATCGTCGAGACCGAGGCCGGACGCGCGTTCCCGCAGGACGCGCGGGAGCAGATGGACCTCGCCATAAACGCGGTCTTCGACTCGTGGAACACGGACCGTGCCAAGCTCTACCGCCGCCAGGAGCGCATCCCCGGCGACCTCGGCACGGCCGTCAACGTCTGCTCGATGGTCTTCGGCAACCTGGGCCCCGACTCCGGTACGGGCGTCGCCTTCACCCGCGACCCGGCCAGCGGCCACCAGGGCGTCTACGGCGACTACCTCCAGAACGCGCAGGGCGAGGACGTCGTCGCCGGTATCCGCAACACGGTGCCGCTCGCCGATCTGGAGTCGATCGACAAGAAGTCGTACGACCAGCTCATGCAGATCATGGAGACGCTGGAGAACCACTACAAGGACCTCTGCGACATCGAGTTCACCATCGAGCGCGGTCAGCTGTGGATGCTCCAGACCCGGGTCGGCAAGCGCACCGCCGGTGCCGCCTTCCGGATCGCCACCCAGCTCGTGGACCAGGGCCTGATCGACGAGGCCGAGGCCCTCCAGCGCGTCAACGGCGCCCAGCTCGCCCAGCTGATGTTCCCGCGCTTCGACGACGAGGCGAAGACCGAGCTGCTCGGCCGTGGCATCGCAGCCTCGCCGGGTGCCGCCGTCGGCAAGGCCGTCTTCGACTCGTACACCGCGATCAAGTGGTCCCGCTCCGGCGAGAAGGTCATCCTGATCCGCCGTGAGACCAACCCCGACGACCTCGAAGGCATGATCGCCGCGGAGGGCATCCTGACCTCACGCGGCGGCAAGACCTCGCACGCGGCGGTCGTGGCGCGCGGCATGGGCAAGACCTGTGTCTGCGGCGCCGAGGACCTGGAGGTCGACACCAAGCGCCGCCGGATGACGGTCGGCGGCCGGGTGATCGAGGAGGGCGACCTCGTCTCCATCGACGGCTCCACCGGCAAGGTCTACCTGGGCGAGGTGCCCGTCGTGCCGTCCCCGGTCGTCGAGTACTTCGAGGGCCGGATGCACGCCGGGGCCGACGACGCCGACGAGCTGGTCGCCGCCGTGCACCGGATCATGGCGTACGCGGACCGGGTGCGCCGGCTGCGCGTGCGGGCCAACGCCGACAACGCCGAGGACGCCCTGCGCGCCCGCCGCTTCGGCGCCCAGGGCATCGGCCTGTGCCGCACCGAGCACATGTTCCTCGGCGAGCGCCGCGAGATGGTCGAGAAGCTGATCCTCGCGGACACCGATGACGAGCGCGAGAGCGCGCTGGCCGCTCTCCTTCCGCTCCAGAAGGCCGACTTCATCGAGCTGTTCGAGTCGATGGACGGACTGCCCGTCACCGTCCGTCTCCTGGACCCGCCGCTGCACGAGTTCCTCCCCGACATCACCGAGCTGTCGGTCCGGGTCGCGCTCGCCGAGTCCCGCAAGGACGCCAACGAGAACGACCTGCGCCTCCTCCAGGCGGTGCACAAGCTGCACGAGCAGAACCCGATGCTGGGCCTGCGCGGTGTGCGCCTGGGCCTCGTCATCCCCGGCCTGTTCGCCATGCAGGTCCGGGCGATCGCCGAGGCGGCCGCCCAGCGCAAGAACGCCAAGGGCGACCCGCGCCCCGAGATCATGATCCCGCTCGTCGGCACGGTCCAGGAGCTGGAGATCGTCCGCGAGGAGGCCGACCGGGTCATCGCCGAGGTCCAGGCGGCCACCGGCACCGACCTCAAGCTGACCATCGGCACCATGATCGAGCTGCCGCGCGCCGCACTGACGGCGGGTCAGATCGCCGAGGCCGCGCAGTTCTTCTCGTTCGGCACGAACGACCTGACCCAGACGGTGTGGGGCTTCTCCCGCGACGACGTGGAGGCCTCGTTCTTCACCGCGTACCTGGAGAAGGGCATCTTCGGGGTCTCCCCGTTCGAGACGATCGACAAGGACGGCGTCGGCGCGCTGGTCCGCAGCGCCGTCGAGGCCGGCCGGGCCACCCGCCCGGACCTCAAGCTCGGCGTCTGCGGCGAGCACGGCGGTGACCCGGAGTCGGTGCACTTCTTCCACGAGGTGGGCCTGGACTACGTCTCCTGCTCGCCGTTCCGTATCCCGGTCGCCCGCCTTGAGGCCGGCCGGGCCGCAGCCGAGTCCCGGGGCAGTGACAGCCGCTGACCCGGGCTCATGGGTCCGGGGCGCGGAGACGTTCCGGACCCTCACGGGCAGGGCTGCACGAACAGCCCTGCCCGCCGACCATGGCCTCAAGGCCCACCGAGAAGCGGCGGCACCCTGTGCGGGGGTGCCGCCGCTTCGCCTTGCGCTGCGCTGACCGGGAACGATCGACGGCCAAGGGGCCCGGTGTGACCGGCGGTACGGGAGTGCCGTGCGCGGAAATGACCGGCGGCGCGGAGAAGCCGTCAGAAGTGCGCACCGAATGTCGCGTGAAGAATGTGGCGCAGAGCACATTGCTTCGTTTAATACGCAAAGAAATTCGGGTGACGGTCGGGGGACCGGGGTGCGGTCCATGGATCCCCACCCATGGACCGCACCCGGCTTACCCCCGTCGGGTACGGAGCCGCACCGTCGCCCACCGCCGCCGAACACACAAAGCCCCCCACGGCCTTCACGTGCTCATCCGGTGGGCACCGGATGCGTACCCGACGTCGTACAGCCTTTCGGGTGAAGCGGAACTGGGCGACACCTTTCACTTCTGGCCGAAACCCCGTGGTGACCTCCTGTGACGGCCCGCATACCCTTCGGTGGGGGCAATTGCGGATGCAACAGGTGGGGGAGTAGTGCTGCGTATCCATGTGTCCAGGCTGGACCTTTCGCGGGTGCGGATGGCCACGAGACCGGACGCCTTGTGGGAAACCATTCTCAGTTTTCACCGGCTCAGGGACCGGCGCGCTTCGTCGGTGTTCGGAAAATGGCGTACGGAATCCCGGGCTCGGTTGAATGGTGAAGCGCAGCTGCTGGCGGCGGTCGTCCCGCCCCGCGGCTATTTCCCGGATTTCCTGACGCCCTCCCAGGAAGGCGCCGAGCCATTCGGGCTCGACGTCGGAATGGAGGCGCTGCGCGACACCCCCGCCGACCGCGTCCACGCGGAGCTGGAACTGCTGGCCGCCGGGCGTGTACGGCAGCGGGCAGACCGGTCGGTCGGTCAGCGGGACGTCGGAGCGGGAAGAGCGGGCGCGGCGCCGCCCGCCGCACTCGTGGAGGACCGTGCCGAGCCGCTCGCCCGGCTCATCGGAGCCCTCCGCAGCTACCACTACGCGGCCGTGGAGCCCTACTGGCCGCACATCAGGGCCAGCGTCGAGGCGGACCGAGCCGTCCGCGGACGGGCCCTGCTGGACGGCGGCGCGGACGGGCTCCTGGCCACCCTGCCGCCGATGATCCGGTGGCGCTCACCCGTGCTGGAGGCGGACTACCCGGTCGACCGCGATCTGCACCTGGACGGGCGCGGGCTGCTGCTCCAGCCGTCCTTCTTCTGCCGGGGCACACCGGTCGTCTACCGGGACCCGTCACTCCCGCCGGTGCTCGTCTACCCGGTGACCAACCCCGGCGCCCCGGACTTCGCCGAGCCGGGCCCCTGGCTCGGCCGGCTCGTCGGGCACACCCGCTCGGCCATCCTCCAGGCCATCGGCAACGGCTGCACCACCAGCGAACTCGCCCGCCGGGCCGGGGTGTCGCTGGCCTCCGCCAGCCAGCACGCCTCCGTGCTGCGCGAGGCGGGCCTGGTCCTGACGCTGCGCCACGGCAGCTCGGTCCTGCATACGCTGACCCCGCTCGGCGGCTCCCTGCTCCGCGGTGGCGCCCCGCTGGCCCTGCCCTGAGCCGCGGCCGCCCCTCCGCGGCGGGCCGCGAGAATCCGTCCGCCGAACGGCGATGAGTTCTGTGCGGCCGTGCCGTCCAACCATCGAGAGCGCCCGACGGGCCACCGAGGGCGCCACGGGACAGAGGGAGAGGAAACGGCCATGGCTCGGATGATCTTCGTGAACCTGCCGGTGAAGGACCTGGAGACCACGGTGGGCTTCTTCGGGAAGCTCGGCTTCACGACCAACCCGCAGTTCAGCGACGACAAGGCCGCGTGTCTGGTCATCAGCGACACGATCTTCGCGATGCTGATGACGGAGCCGCGCTTCAAGGAGTTCACCAGGAAGGACGTCGTCGACGCGTCGAAGGCGACCGAGGTCATCCTCGCGCTCAGCGCCGACAGCCGCGAGAAGGTCGACGAGATCGTCGACGCGGCGCTGGCCTCCGGTGGGTTCCCGGCGGGCGGGACGCAGGACCTGGGATTCATGTACGGCCGTTCGTTCCAGGACCCCGACCACCACATCTGGGAGGTCATGTGGATGGACCCGGCCGCTGCCGAGGGCCAGGCCTGACCTCGGCCGTACGCCGGGCCGACGCGGCGACCCGCGCCGGCCGGCCCGTCGCCCGGAGGTGCCCCGACCGCGACCAGTGGCCGAAAACCGCCGTCAGGGAATACCGCCGTCAGCCGAAGCCGCCCTCGGCCGAACCCCCGTCAGCTGCGGAAGGGCCCCTTCACCTCGTACGTTATGCCCCCGGAGGAGCTTCCTCTCGTCCCGCGCTGCGAGGAGAAGTAGAGCCGGCTTCCGTCCGGCGAGAACGCGGGCCCGGTGATCTCCGAACGGGACTGGCCGGTGATCCGCAGGAACGGGGCCACCGTGTCGTCCGGCGTGATCAGGCAGATCTCCATGTTCCCGCCGTCCTCCGCGATGTAGAGGTCTCCGGATCCGGACCGGGTGACGTTGTCCACCCCGGTCAGCGGGGCCGCACCGCCCGTCACCAGCGAGTCGTCGTAGGCGAGCGAGATCGACGAGGCGTTCGCGTCGTACGCCCACACCCGGTTGTCGCCCTTGGTGGTGAACCAGCAGGTGCCCGCCGCGTAGAAGCAGCCCTCACCGCCCTTGAACACCTTCGCCCCGGACACCTGGTGCCGGGTCTGGGTGGAGGAGGCGGCCGGGTCCGGCACGTCCGCCCAGCTCACCGGCCCCGAGGTGCCCGTGCCCGCGACCAGCACCTGAAGGGTGCCGTTCGACAGGTTCCCCCACGTCGTGGGCCGGAAGCGGTAGAAGCGGCCGTCGCTCTCGTCCTCGGTGAGGTAGACGTACCCGTGGTCCGGGTCGGCGGCGGCGGCCTCGTGCTTGAAGCGGCCCATCGCCGGACGCCGCACCGCCGCGTTCACCCCCCAGGGATCGGTCTCGTACGCATACCCGCGGGTGACCTCCTCGCAGGACAGCCAGGTGTTCCACGGGGTCGAGCCGCCCGCGCAGTTGTTGTTCGTGCCGGACAGGATCCGGTACGCGGACGTCACCGTCCCCGAGGAGTTGAACCGCACCGCGCTCGCCCCGCCCCCGCTGCTCGGGGACACCTCGGCGTTGGAGACGTAGATCCAGCCCGAGCCGTCGGCGTACGTCGCGCCGCCGTCGGGCGCGCGGTGCCAGCGGTAGGAGGTGCCGGGCACGGTCTGCCCGGAACGGGCGACGACGCGGCTGGTGAAGCCGCTCGGCAGCCGGATGCCGTCGCCGTTGGCCGACTGGAGGGCGCCGTACGGGCCGGGGGCCGGCTGGGCCGGGTCGGCGAAGGCGGCGCCCCGCCACAGCGTGCCGCCGAAGGCCGCCGCCGAGCTGCCGATCACCGCGGTGCGCAAGAAGGTCCGACGTTCCACGATCACTCCACGTATGAGTGAGGGCCCGCCGTTCCGGACGGACCGGCGGGTCGCGCGTCAGGACTGTAGGAGTGCGGAATTGACGGAACGTCAAGGGAGGATGAACGGGCGGCGGACGGGTTGCACAGGCCGCACCTCCGAGGCCCGTCCGCCCGTACCGGCCGCGCCCCCGCGAATCAGTCCGCCCGTACGGTGAAGACCGGTACCGCCGCCTCCTCGTCGTCCAGGCATGTGCCCGTCGCCAGGTCGAAGCGCTGCTTCAGCAGCGGCGAGGCCACGAACGGCCGCCCGCCCGCGGAGCCGAGCAGCCCGCGCGAGAGGACGTAAGCCCCGGTGAACGGGTCCCGGTTGCCGATCGCGTACACCTGGCCGGCCCGGTCCATGAAGACGGCCGCCTGGTCCCCGTCCGGCAGCAGCACCGCGACACCCCGCCCGGGGATCAGCAGCCCCCGCTTGCAGACCGTCAGCCAGTGTGTCCCGTGGGCGAGCCGGACGGGCCCGGTGCCCCGCGCGGTCGTGATCGTCGCGATGGTCATCAGGATGCGGTCCCTTCGAGGGCGCGGACGGCGAGCACGGGTCCCGCGAGCAGCTCCAGATCCGGCTTGATCTGGTCCCTCTCCGGAACGAACCTCACCGAGGGGTCGGGGGCGTCGGGGGCGTTGACGAAGGTGACGAAGCGGCGCAGCCGTTCCGGGTCGTTGATGGTCTCGGCCCACTCGTCGCGATAGCCCGCGACATGGTCGGCCATCAGCCGCTCCAGCTCCTCGCAGATCCCCAGCGAGTCGTGCACCACCACGTTCCGGACGTGGTCCAGGCCGCCGTCGAGCCGCTCCAGCCAGGCCGAGGTGCGCTCCAGACGGTCGGCGGTGCGGATGTAGAACATCAGGAACCGGTCGATCAGCCGCACCAGTTCAGCGTCCGACAAGTCCTGGGCCAGCAGGTCCGCGTGGCGCGGGGTGGCTCCGCCGTTGCCGCCGACGTACAGATTCCAGCCCTGGGCGGTGGCGATGATCCCGAAGTCCTTGCCCCGGGCCTCCGCGCACTCGCGGGCGCAGCCGGAGACCGCCGACTTCAGCTTGTGCGGGGAGCGCAGGCCCCGGTAGCGCAGCTCCAGGTCGATCGCCATCTTCACGGAGTCCTGTACGCCGTAGCGGCACCAGGTCTGCCCCACACAGGACTTGACCGTGCGCAGCGACTTCCCGTACGCGTGCCCGGACTCGAAGCCCGCGTCCACCAGCCGGGTCCAGATCAGCGGGAGCTGGTCGACGCGGGCCCCGAAGAGGTCGATGCGCTGGCCACCGGTGATCTTCGTGTAGAGCCCGAAGTCGCGGGCGACCTCGCCGATGATGATGAGCTTCTCCGGGGTGATCTCGCCGCCGGGAATCCGCGGCACGATCGAATACGAACCGTTGCGCTGGAGGTTGGCGAGAAAGTGGTCGTTGGTGTCCTGGAGTGCCGCCTGCTCACCGTTCAGCACGTAGCCGCTCGCGCCGACCGTGGGGGCGAGCGAGGCGATGACCGAGCCGACCGTCGGCTTGCAGACCTCACAGCCGTCCCCGCCCCGCGCCTCCTCCCGGCCGTGCGAGTCGAGCAGCTCCGCGAAGGAGGTGACCTCCAGGGTGCGGACGATCTCGTACAGCTCGCTGCGGCTGTACGGGAAGCAGCCGCACAGCCCCGCGTCCTCGGGCGGCGGCATCAGCTGCCCGATCACCTTGAGGCAGCTGCCGCAGCCCGTACCGGCCTTGGTGCACTTCTTCACCTCGGGCAGGGTGGTGTGCTCGCAGACCGCGCCCTTGGTCACGTTGTGGCAGGAGCAGATCACCGCCTCGTCCGGCAGCGCGGAGGGGCCGAGTGCCACCGGGCCGCCCGCCCCGGCCGGCAGCACCAGCTGCTCGGGGGCGACCGGCAGCACCGTGCCCGTCATCGGCCGCAGCGTGCCGTACTGGTCCGCGTCCCCGACCAGTACCCCGCCCAGCAGGGTCCCGTCCGGCCCGATCACCAGCTTCTTGTAGACCCCTGAGCGGGCGTCGGAGTAGACGACGTCGAGCGACCCCTCGGCCGCCCCGTGCGCGTCGCCGAACGAGGCCACGTCCACGCCGAGCAGCTTCAGCTTCGTCGACAGGTCCGCACCCGTGAACGCGGACCGCCCACCCGCGATCACCTCGGCCGCCGCCTGGGCCATCTCGTAGCCGGGCGCGACCAGCCCGTACACCCGGCCGTCGGCGGCCAGCGCGCACTCGCCGATCGCGAACACGGCCGGGTCCGACGTCCGGCACTCCTCGTCCACGACGATCCCGCCGCGTTCCCCGACCGCCAGACCGCACTCCCGGGCCAGCTGGTCGCGGGGCCGCACACCCGCCGAGAAGACCACCAGATCGACGTCGAGCGAGGAGCCGTCGGAGAGGGCCATCCCGGTCACCGCGCCGTTCTCCCCGGCGGTGACCTCCTGCGTACCGACCCCCGTGTGGACGGTCAGCCCCATCTCCTCGATCGTCCGCAGCAGCGCCGCGCCCCCGCCCTCGTCCACCTGGACCGGCATCAGCCGGGGAGCGAACTCCACCACATGGGTGCTCAGCCCGAGCCCCTTCAGCGCCCCGGCCGCCTCCAGACCGAGCAGCCCGCCGCCCACCACCGCACCGGTGGCCGCGCCCTTCGCGTACTCCTCGATCGCGAGCAGGTCCTCGATGGTCCGGTACACGAAGCAGCCCCGGGCGTCCTTCCCCGGCACCGGCGGCACGAAGGGGTACGAGCCCGTCGCCAGCACCAGCGTGTCGTACGGGAACACCGTCCCGGACCGCGAGGTCACCGTCCGCCCCGCGCGGTCGACGCTCCGGGCCGGGTCGCCGACGTACAGCTCGATGCCGTGCCGGTCCATGAAGTCCGACGCCACCAGCGAGAGGTCCTCGGGGCTGCGCCCGTCGAAGTACGAGGTGAGCCGCACCCGGTCGTAGGCGGGCCGGGGCTCCTCGCAGAGCACGACGACCCGGGCGGCACCGGCCGCCGGGGTCAGCCCGCGGTCGGCCAGGGCCTCCAGGAACCGCTGGCCGACCATGCCGTGCCCGACGACCACGATCGTCGGAACGGCGGTGTGCGCCATGCCGTTCGGGGCGGCGGCGGTGGTGCTCGGGTCGAAGGTGGGCTCCGGCATCTCAGTGGCCTCCGTCGGTTGTCCTCATGCCCTGAGCCTGGGCGGGAGGTGTTACCCGGCCGCATCCCGCCTGTTTCCCGGGCGGAACCTTGCGCTCAGCGGCCGCGCCGGGGCCCTGTGAGGGACCGGGGGGTGCGGGCGCACGGGGGAGGGGCGGGGCGGCTCGGCGACAGGCGTCTAAGGTCGGGTCGTGCCTGACATAACCCTGACGACCCTGATCCTTCTCTGCCTCGCCGCGGCCGCCGCGGGCTGGATCGACGCGGTGGTGGGCGGCGGCGGACTGCTGCTCCTGCCCGCGCTGCTGCTCGGCCTGCCGCACGCTTCGGCGGCCCACGTCCTCGGCACCAACAAGGCCGTGGCGATCGTGGGCACCTCGGGCGCGGCGGTCACCTTCCTGCGCAAGGCCCCGGTACGGGTGGGGCTGGCGGTGCGGGTCGGTCTGATGGCGCTCGCCGGGTCGATGGCCGGGGCGTTCTTCGCCGCCGGGATCAGCAGCGAGGCGCTCCGGCCGGTGATCATGGTCGTACTGCTGGGGGTCGCGGCCTTCGTGATGCTGCGCCCGTCCTTCGGCACGGCCGCGGTCGGTGACGGCACGGACCGGCCGGTCACCCGGGCCCGGATCGTCACCGCGATCGTGCTGGTCGGCGGCGGGATCGGCTTCTACGACGGGCTGTTCGGACCGGGCACCGGCACCTTCCTGGTGCTGGCCCTGACCGCCGTGCTCCACCTGGACCTGGTGACCGCCTCGGCCACCGCGAAGATCGTCAACGTGTGCACCAACGCGGGGGCGCTGGCGATGTTCGCGTACCAGGGCACGGTGCTGTGGCAGCTCGCGGCTCTGATGGCGGTCTTCAACCTGGCGGGCGCGATGATCGGGGCCCGGATGGCGCTGAGCCGGGGGAGCGGCTTCGTCCGGGCGGTGCTGCTGACGGTGGTGTTCTCGCTGGTCGCCAAGCTCGGCTTCGACCAGTGGAACGCGTAGCGTCCCCGGACGGTGCGTTCAGCGCACATCGGTGAGGTGCGCGTACGCCACCACGTTGCCCTGGTAGCCGGTCTCCTCCGAGAAGCCGCCGCCGCAGGTGATCAGCCGGAGCGACGCGTGCGGGGAGTCGCCGTAGACCCGCTGGTCGGGGAAGTCGTCGTTGTCGTAGACCTCGATGGCGTCGATCGAGAAGACGGCCGTGCGCCCGTCCTCGCGGACCACCTCGACCGTGGTCCCCTTGGTCAGGGCCCCCAGTGCGTAGAAGACGGACGGACCGTCCGCGTTGTCCACGTGCCCCGCGACGATCGCGGTGCCCTGCGCGCCGGGCGGGACCCCGCCTCCGTACCAGCCCGCGAGGTTGCGGTCCTCGTCCGGCGGTACGTCGAGGCTGCCGTCGGCGGCCAGCCCCAGCCGTGTCATCGGCGCGTCCACCTCGATGCTCGGGATGCGGATGCGGACCGGCTCGGAGGGGTGCAGCGGCTCGGCGACGGGGGAGCCGGGCTGGAGCTGGGGCCCGGCGGCGAAGGCCTGGGCGCTGGAGGGCTGCGGCGGGATCAGCTGGCCGCCGGGGCCGTTCTGGATGAGCCAGATGCCGCACAGCACGGCGATGCCCACCAGCCAGCCCTTGGCCTTCTGCGCGCTCGGTGACACGGCGTCGTCCTCGGTCGGTGGTCCGGGCGGACGGGGCGCGCTCGGGGACGCGCCCCGCCCGGTCAGGGGGGAAGCCGGCGGTTCAGCTTCCTTCGGCGCCCTCGGAGCGGCGGCGCAGCAGCCACAGCCCGCCGACGGCCGCCAGCCCGATCACGCCGACGCCGAGGGCGACCCGCGTGGAGTTCGGTTCGACGGTGCCGCCGACCCCGGTCCGCACATGGCCGGACGGGCGGTCGTGGATGGGCTTGTCGTGCTTGCCGCCGCCGATCACCTTGAGGTCGCCGACCGCGTCCTTGCCGTTGTCGCAGGAGACGACGATCTCGTAGGTGCCGGCCCGGGTGTCGTGCGGCACGGTGAACCGGCCGACCACGACCTCCTTGTGGGTGCCGGGGCGCACCTCGAAGTCTCCGGCGTCCAGGGAGTTCGCGTCACCGATGCCGGAGCCCTTCTTGCCGCAGGCGGTGGTGTTCACGGTGACGGTGGCGCCGGGCGCCGCGGTCGCCGGGGTGATCTCCAGACGGCCGAAGTCACCCGCGTACGCGGACGGAGCGGCGGCGGTGAGACCGAACGCGATGACGGTGAACGCGGCACCGACGGTGCCGGTCACGAGGCGGGCAGGACTGCGCATGGGGATCCTCCGGGCAGACGGCGCGAGCGGGTGTGTCCTGACCCCGAGCCAACGGGGACACGGCCCCCCACGCCTTCTGACGGAAAGTCAGCTTTCACCCGTACGGACCGGCGCGGCACCCTTGCCGGAATGGATCACTGCAGGTCGCGGCGGTGCGGCTGGGCCGTTCGGTCCGTGCTGCCGGTCCGGGTGCCGATCGGGTGAGGCGTCCACATTGAGTGTGACACAGGTCACATGAATGGCATCGCGGGCCCCGGGCACACGGAAGACACCCCCCCACGGGACGGATACCCGCCCCCCCACGGCGCCCGCCCCCACCGGTCCACTCCCCCCCTGGACCGGTGGGGGCGGTGTCGGATCCGCCCCCGGCCGCTCCCGCCGTCCGGCCCTCAGGCCCCGCTCGCCCCGCCCGTGGCGCTCCAGATGATCCGCGGCGGACGCACCCGGGCGCACAGAGGCTGCCCCTTGGCGTCGGCGAGCCCGAGCCGGCCGGTGAGATGCCCGGAGCGTACGGCGGCTTCGAGGACGTCCGGGTCGATGTCGCTGAACATCAGCTTGGCGCGCCGGAACATCGTGAAGACCCCGGCGTCGTCCACCGTGCCCCACGACAGATAGACGAACCGCCCGCCCAGCCGGTTCTGCACGTAGGGCCCCGACACCTCGATCCCGTCCGCCGTCGAGGTGGCCGTGCAGTCGAGCACCCACGAGGCGGAGGGGGCGTCCCCGGCGTGCAGGCCGAGCAGCTCCCCCGGCCGGTCCTTGCGCTGGACGCCGACGTGGATGTTCTCGTACCCGGGGAAGTCGCTGTCCGGGCCGCAGCTGCGGCCGGGAAGGGCTGAGGCCTCGATATGGATCTGCATGCCCCCATGGTCCGGCACGGCCGAAGCCGGCGGTGTGCGGGCGGCCTCCGCTCCTTCCGTGCGGGTGGCCTCACACGGTGTCCTCCGGAGCGCTGTCGTACACCCCGCCCAGGTCCCTCATCAGCTCCTCGTCGACCGTGAACCCGGTGCCGTCGATCCGCCGCACCGGCGCGATGCCCTGCGAGTTGCAGACGAAGGCGGAGCGGTAGCGGCCCACCCTGTCCGGGCCCTCCGGTGTCACCGGGCGGCGCACCGACGGCCGTCCGGCGGCGTCCCGCCGCCCCGCGCAGTCCAGGGCGTGCCGGACCAGCTCCCGGCCCCGGTCGCCTTCCAGCGGCAGTTCGAACAGCTCCCGGTTCGCGGCGTCCAGCCGGGCGAGGTGCGGCGCGAGCCCGCGCGTCCTCCCGTCCCGCACCTGCAGGGCGGTGAAGTGGCCGTAGCCGTACAGTGCGGGGATCCGCAGATCCTCCTCGGTGGCGGGCCGGCCGTCGAACTCGATGTGGGGCACGGGTGTGCTCGGCGGGTGCGTCGTCATGCGGCCACCGTGTGCGTGCCGTCCGGACCCGGGCGGGAGGTTCCGGACGGATGAGCTTGACCTCAACCATAGTTGAGGCAGAAAGCTCAACGCCATGGACACCACAGCCGCATCCGCCACGCCCACCGCATCCACCACGCCCGCGACCGAGTCCGCCCCCCTCAAGGCCGCCGTCATCCTCGGCAGCAACCGCGACGGCCGCTTCGGAACCGTCGTCGCCGAGTGGTTCCTGGCCCGCGCGGCGGACCACTCCGGCATCGAGACCGAACTGGTCGACGTCGCCGAGGCCGGCCTGCCCACCGCGATCACCTTCAGCCCCGGGCCCGAGGAGGCGGCGCGGCTCGGCGCGGTCTCCGCCCGGCTCGCCGCGGCCGACGCCTTCGTCGTCCTCACGCCCGAGTACAACCACTCGTTCCCCGCACCGCTGAAGAACCTCATCGACTGGCACAGCGCGGAATGGCGGGCCAAACCCGTCGCCTTCGTCAGTTACGGCGGTATCTCCGGCGGGCTGCGGGCCGTCGAACAGCTCCGGCAGGTCTTCGCCGAACTGCACACCGTCACCGTCCGCGACACCGTGTCCTTCCACAACGCCGGCGCTCTCTTCGACGACGAGGGACGCCATCTGGACCCGGAGCCCGCCGACGCGGCGGCCAAGACGCTGCTGGACCAGCTGGTGTGGTGGGGCACCGCGCTGCGCGACGCCCGGAATCTCCGTCCGTACGGCGCCTGACGCTCCGTGGGCCGACAATCGCATCGAAGGCCCACGGGCAGGGAGCCCGCCGTACTCCGAGGAGACCGACGATGACAGCGCCGCCGGCATGGCTGACCGTAATGACCACGACCGACAGCGAGGAAAAGGCCCAGGCCCTGGCTCAGTCGGCGGTGGAGGCCAGGCTGGCGGCCTGCGCTCAGATCTCCGCCCCCGTGACCTCCGTCTACCGGTGGCAGAACGCCATCGAGACGACCGAGGAGTGGCAGGTGCTCTTCAAGACGACGTCGGAGCGTTACGACGAACTGGAGGAGCACATCCAGCGGGAGCACGACTACGACACGCCGGAGATCATCGCCCTGCCGGTGATCCGGGGCAGTGCCCGCTACCTCGGCTGGGTGACGGCGGAGACGGCGCCCCCGGCAGCCCTGTGACGGCGGCCGTGACCACGACCGTCCCCGGCGGCCCCGTCGCCGCCGAGCTGCCCTTCTTCGTGTACGGGACGCTGCTGCCGGGCGAACCCAACCACGACCTGTTCCTCCGGGGCCGTACGGCGGGGGAGCGGCCGGCCGTGCTGCCCCGGGCCCTGCTCTACGACGGCCCCGGCTACCCGTACGCGATCGACGGCCACGGCCGCGTCCACGGCACCCTGCTCGTCGCCGCGCCCGGGGTGTACGGGGAACTGCTCGGGCTCCTGGACCACCTGGAGGAGTTCCTCGGCCCCGGCCACCCGCGCAACCTGTACGAACGGGTCGTCCGCGAGGTCGAGCTGCCGGCCGAGGGGGCGCCGGGAGCCGGCGGGTCAGTGCGGGCCTGGGTCTACCTCGCCGCGACCGCCGTCACCCGCTCGCTGCGGACCGGCGGCGTCCTCATCCCCGGAGGGCGGTGGGCCACCGGACGCACCCGGGGCGACTCCTGGGACCGGTCGCCCTGACCTCGTCATCCACCCGCCCGGCGCAAGCGGCCCGTGCCCGCGCTCCGGGGCCGTCGGCACGCGCACCCCGTGCCCGCGCCCCGGGCCGTCAGCGCACCCCGGCGTCCAGGGCCTCCGTCACGCCCTGCTCCTCCGGCCCCAGGAAACGCGGGTCGGGCCGGAGCAGGGCGTCCAGCGCGGCCTTGCCCGAGGCCGCCAGCTCCCGGGAGCCGCCGTAGTACCAGGTGGCGTCCCGTGGCTCGTCGACCCCGACGCCGTACGCGTCGATCCCGGCGGACCGGCACAGCGTGACCGCCCGGTGGATGTGGAAGCCCTGGCTCACCAGCACCGCCCGGTCGACCCCGAAGATCTTCTTGGCCCGGACGCAGGAGTCCCAGGAGTCGAATCCGGCGTAGTCGCTCACGATCCGCTCGTCGGGCACCCCGCGCCCGGTGAGATACGTGCGCATCGCGTCCGGCTCGTCGTACTCCACCCGGCTGTTGTCCCCGGTGACCAGGACGACCTTCACCTTCCCGGTGCGGTACAGCTCGGCCGCCGCGTCCAGCCGGTGCGCGAGATACGGGGTCGGCCGGCCCTTCCACAACCCGGCGCCGAACACCACGGCGACCTCCCGCGCCGGAGCCTCGGCCGCCGTACCCACCCGGTCGCCGGCCTCCAGCCGCATCCAGGTCGCGGGCACGAGCGCCAGCACACAGGCAGCCATCAGCCCCTGCACCAGCACCCGTTGGGACCGCCGGGTGCGCGGCAGCCGCAGAGCGGCGGGCCGGGCCGGTGGTCGCAGGGCGGACCGGGCGGGCCACCGGGGCTCCTTCAGTCATCGTCCGGGCAGCCCGAGAGCCGTCCTTCTTCCGCCGGTCTTCCTGCTCTTCCCGGTCTTCCCGCGCACCAGAACCCCCACTCGTCCGTCCGTCGCGCCGTCCGCGCCGCGTACCCCCACCCCACCTGACGACGGGAGTACCGCGAAGGTTCGCCCGCCGCCCCGGTTGTGGGGTCCGGCACCGGAGAGGAGCGGACGGCACGGGCGTACGCACACCGCTCCCGCCCCCCGCGGTGAGGCGGCGGAAAACGCCTGTGACCCTCGCGCAACGGCCCGGCAATCTCCGACCGGCACCATCGGTCCATGACGGAGCCGGCCCCGGAACAGCCCCACCAGTCGCCCTTGCTGCCCGACAGCGCCGCGCGACTCCTCACCCGTATCACCGACCGGCTCGGCGCCCAGCTCAGCCTCGTCTCCCGGAACGGAACCCGCAGGCCCATGCAGCGCACCCGGCAGTCCGCCCGCCCCGCGCAGGACCGGCGCGGCGCGCCCGCCCCGTCCCTGGTCGCCGTAGCGCACGGCAGCCGCGATCCGGAGGCCCCGCGCACCGTGCTGGCCCTCCTGGACCGGGTGCGCGAACTGCGCCCCGGCCTCGACGTGCGGCTCGGCCACATCGAGCTGAACCGGCCACTGCTCCCGGACACCCTCGACGGCCTGCGCGGGGCCGACGCCGTCCTCGTACCGCTGCTCCTGGGACGCGGCCACCACGTCAAGCGCGACCTGCCCGACGCGACGGCCGCCGCCCCCGGCGTACGCACCCGGATCGCCGCGCCCCTCGGGCCGCACCCCCTGCTCGTCGAGGCGTTGTACGAGCGGCTCGTCGAGGCCGGCTGGGACCCCGCCGACCGGGGCGGGCGGGGCGCCGCCGTGGTCCTCGCCGCCGCCGGATCGCGCGACCCCGACTCGGCCCGGGACACCCGGCGCACGGCCCGCATGCTCGCCGAACGCCTCGGTGCGCCCGTCGTCCCCGCGTACGCCTCCGCCGCCACGCCCACCGTCCCCGCCGCCCTGCGCGCGCTGGCCGCCCGGGGCCGCCATCGGGCCTTCGTCGCCTCGTATTTCACCGCCCCCGGCCGCTTCGCGAGCGCCTGTGCCGACGCCGCACCGCACCGGGCCGCCGCCCCGCTCGGCGCGCACCCGGCGATGGCCCGCCTCGTGCTGCACCGCTACGACCAGGCACGGTCCGCCGCCGAGGGTGTCCGGGCCCAGGCCGACGCGGTGACCCTGCTCGCTTCCGCCTGACATCCCGGGCCGGCTCACACCACGTTGTCCGTCCCGGTCGCTACTGTCGGAACCATGGACGGCACACAGGGCGCACACGGGGCAGAACCGGCACACGGCACGCACGGGACACAGAGCGCACAGGGGCCACAGAGCGCACAGAGTGCACAGAGTGCACAGAGTGCACAGAGCCCGGAGAGTCCGCGGCGCCCACCGAGCGCGCACAGCGGGCAGGGCGCGCACGGGACCCTGGGCCCCTACGGGTCCGCCGACACCGAGCGCTTCGACACCGAGGAGGACAAGCGCCCCGGCCGCACCGCCTTCCAGCGCGACCGCGCCCGGGTCCTGCACTCCGCCGCCCTGCGCCGGCTCGCCGGGAAGACCCAGGTGGTGACGCCCGGCACCCGCTCCCTCGTCTGGGACGCCAGCCCCCGCACCCGGCTCACCCACTCCCTGGAGTGCGCCCAGGTCGGCCGCGAGCTCGGCGCGGTCCTCGGCTGCGACCCGGACCTGGTCGAGACGGCCTGCCTGGCCCACGACCTGGGCCACCCGCCGTTCGGCCACAACGGCGAACAGGCGATCGACGACTTCGCCTCCGACTGCGGCGGCTTCGAGGGCAACGCCCAGTCGCTGCGCCTGCTGACCCGCCTGGAACCCAAGCGCTTCGTCCGCGACCCGCGCACCGGCGACCTCGTCAGCGTCGGCCTCAACCTGACCCGGGCCGCCCTGGACGCCGCCACCAAGTACCCCTGGCCGCGCGGCGCGCACCCCACCGACCCGCACGCCGCCAAGTTCGGGGTGTACGCCGACGACCTGCCGGTCTTCGCCTGGGCCCGCGAGGGCGCTCCCGAGGACCGCACCTGCTTCGAGGCCCAGGTGATGGACTGGTCCGACGACGTGGCGTACAGCGTGCACGACTTCGAGGACGGGCTGCACGCCGGGCACATCGACCCCAACTGCCTCTACGCCGAGCCGGAGCGCGAGGAGATCTGGGCGGTCGCCATCGGCCGCTACGTCCCGGCCGGCACCGACCCGCAGGAGCTGTCCGAGGCCCTGGACCGGCTGATCGACCAGGACTGGTGGCCGCACGGCTACGACGGCTCCGCCGTGGCCCAGGCCCGCCTGAAGGACGCCACCAGCCAGCTCATCGGCCGCTTCTGCATGGCGGCCGAGACCGGCACCCGCGCGGTGTACGGACCCGGCCGCCTCGGCCGGTACGGCGCCGAACTGGTCGTCCCGCGCGCCGTCCGCCACGAGTGCGCGGTGCTCAAGGCGGTGGCCGACCGCTACGTGATGCAGCGCGTCGAGCAGGAGGCCATCCGCGTCGACCAGCGCATCGTGATCGCCGAGCTGGCGGCCGCCCTCACCGCCCGCGCCCCCGAAGGCCTGGAACCGCACTTCCGCGCCCTGTTCGACCAGGCGCCCGACGACCACGCCCGCAAGCGCGTCCTCGTCGACCAGATCGCCGCCCTCACCGACGCCTCCGCACGATCCCTGCACGCCGCGCTCACCGCCCGTCGCGGCTGACCGGCAGACTGGAACCTGACCACTGGGGGTGACCTGTCCCGGGCACTCCCTCTTTCGCCATCACGCTGCGTGCGGGACGCTCGCAGCTGGGGCGCCGCGCAGCACAGCACTGAGGAGGCATCAAGTGGTCGACGCACACCAGACGTTCGTCATCGTCGGAGCAGGACTCGCAGGGGCGAAGGCGGCCGAAACGCTGCGCGCCGAAGGGTTCACCGGCCGGGTGATCCTCATCGGTGACGAGCGCGACCACCCCTACGAACGGCCGCCGCTCTCCAAGGGCTACCTGGACGGCAAGGCCGAACGCGACAGCGTCTTCACGCACGAACGCCCCTGGTACGCGGGCGCCGACATCGAACTGCACCTCGGCCAGCCGGTCACCGCGCTCGACCGGTACGCCAGGACCGTGCGGCTCGGCGACAACACCGTCATCCACTACGACAAGCTGCTGCTGGCCACCGGCTCCGAACCACGCCGCCTGGACATCCCCGGCACCGAACTGGCCGGCGTCCACCACCTGCGCCGCCTCGCCCACGCCGACCGGCTGCGCAACGTCCTCGCCGCCCTCGGCCGCGACAACGGCCACCTGGTCATCGCCGGAGCCGGCTGGATCGGCCTGGAGGTCGCCGCCGCCGCCCGCGGCTACGGTGCCGAGGTCACCGTCGTCGAGGCCGAGCCCACCCCGCTGCACCAGGTCATCGGCCCCGAGCTGGGCCAGATCTTCACCGAACTGCACAGCGCGCACGGCGTCCGCTTTCACTTCGGCGCCCGCCTCACCGAGATCACCGGCCAGGACGGCATGGTCCTCGCAGCCCGCACCGACGACGGCGAGGAGCACCCCGCCCACGACGTCCTCGCCGCGATCGGCGCCGCCCCGCGCTCCGCCCTCGCCGAGGCCGCGGGACTGGAGATGGCCGAGCGCGCCCATGGCGGCGGCATCGCCGTGGACGCCTCGCTGCGCACCTCCGATCCGCACATCTACGCCGCCGGGGACGTCGCGGCGGCCGCCCACCCGCTGCTGGGCACCCGGCTGCGCGTCGAGCACTGGGCGAACGCCCTGAACGGCGGACCGGCTGCCGCCCGCGCCATGCTCGGCCAGGACGTGACGTACGACCGTGTCCCGTACTTCTTCTCCGACCAGTACGACCTGGGCCTCGAATACTCCGGCTGGGCCCCGCCCGGCTCCTACGACGAGGTGATCATCCGGGGCGACGCCGGGAAGCGGGAGTTCATCGCGTTCTGGCTGAAGGACCGCCGCGTCCTCGCCGGGATGAACGTCAACGTGTGGGATGTCACCGAAACGATCCAGGAGCTCGTCCGGGCCCGCCAGCAGCACGACCCGGAGGCCCTCGCCGACCCGTCGGTCCCGCTGGACTCCCTGCTCTGAGGACCCTTCCGGGGCGCGGCCGGGACGGCCCGCGCCCCGGAAGACCGGCCCACCGTGCGTCCCGGCTGTCCGCCCCCACCCGTAGACTTCACCCGTGGCTGGCAGGATCAATGACGACGACGTGAAAGCGGTACGGGACGCGGTCCCGATCGACTCCGTCGTGTCCGAATACCTCCAGCTGCGCAACGCGGGCGGCGGAAACCTCAAAGGACTCTGCCCCTTTCACGACGAGAAGTCCCCCTCCTTCCAGGTCAGCCCCGGCAAGGGCCTGTTCCACTGCTTCGGCTGCCAGGAGGGCGGCGACACGATCGCCTTCGTGATGAAGATCGACCACCTCTCCTTCTCGGAGACGGTCGAGCGCCTCGCCGCCAAGGCGGGCATCACCCTGCGGTACGAGGAGGGCGGCTACAACCCCTCCCACCAGCGCGGCGAACGCATCCGGCTGATCGAGGCCCACCAGGCCGCCGCCGAGTTCTACCTCCGCGCGCTGGAGAGCCCCGAGGCCGAGATCGGCCGGAAGTTCCTCGCCGAGCGCGGCTTCGACCAGGACGCCGCCACCCACTTCCGCGTCGGCTACAGCCCGGCCGGCTGGGACCACCTCACCCGCTATCTGCGCGGCAAGGGCTTCAGCGACAAGGAGCTGATCACCTCCGGGCTCTCCCAGGACGGCCGCCGCGGCCCCATCGACCGTTTCCGCGGCCGGCTGATGTGGCCGATCAGCGACACCGCCGGGGAGATCGTCGGCTTCGGCGCCCGCAAGCTCCGCGACGACGACAACGGCCCGAAGTACCTGAACACCCCCGAGACCCCGATCTACAAGAAGTCCCAGGTGCTGTACGGCATCGACCTGGCCAAGAAGGACATCGCCAAGGCCAGCCGCGCGGTCGTCGTCGAGGGCTACACCGACGTCATGGCCTGCCACCTCGCCGGGGTCACCACCGCCATCGCCACCTGTGGCACCGCCTTCGGCAACGACCACATCAAGATCCTGCGCCGCCTCCTCATGGACAACGGCAGCGCCCGCGTGATCTTCACCTTCGACGGCGACTCGGCCGGCCAGAAGGCCGCCCTCCGTGCCTTCGAGGACGACCAGAAGTTCGCCGCCGAGACGTACATCGCCATTGCCCCGGACGGCATGGACCCCTGTGACCTGCGGCTCGCCAAGGGCGACGACTCCGTACGCGACCTGGTCGAGCCGCGCACCCCGCTCTTCGAGTTCGCCCTGCGCCAGATCGTCGGCCGCTACGACCTGGAGACCCCGGCCGGACGCGCGGCCGCCCTCGACGAGGCGGCCGCCGTCGTCGCCAAGATCAAGACGAGCAGCGTGCAGCGCGAGGTCGCCGTCCAGCTCGCCGGTTTCGTCGGCATCCTCGACCAGGAGTTCGTGGTCCACCGGGTCGCCCAGCTCGCCCGCTGGGCCCGCGACAAGGGCGGCGACCAGGGGGAGCGCGGCGGCCGCGGCGGCCCCCGGGGCACACGCGGCGGGCCCCCGCAGCAGACCGCCCCCGCCCCCGGCTTCTCCGGCCCCGCGCTCAACCTCCGCAGCCCCGCCCACCGCACCGAGCGCGAGCTGCTCAAGCTCGCCCTCCAGAAGCCCGCCCTGGTCGCCCCGGCCTTCGACGCCTACGGCATGGACGAGTTCACCGCCCCGCCGTACGCCGCCGTGCGCCGGTGCATCGAGGAGGCGGGCGGCGCCGAGCAGGGCCTCGCCGACAACCGCGAATATCTGGTCGCCGTCATGGACGCGGCCCCCGACAACACCGTCCGCAGCCTCGTCACCGAGCTCGCCGTCGAGGTCTTCATCGGCAAGACCATCGACGAGACCTACGCCGGCATGCAGCTCGTCCACGTCCGGCTGCGCGCCGTGGACCGCCGCATCAACGACGTACAGGGCAGCCTCGCCCGCCTCGGCAGCAACGTCGCCCCCCAGGACCTGGCCGCCGCGCAGAACGAGGTCTGGGTGCTCCAGCAGTACGCCCAGTCCCTGCGCGCCCACGGCGCCGCCGCGCTCTGAGCCCGGCAGGAACCCGCCCGCGGCCCGGCACGGCCGTAACCGCCCGGTGACGGAACGGAATCAGAAAGTCCCCGCACGCCCCTCGTGACAGTCGTGTGTCGTACCCCACACTGGGGAATGTCTGAGTCATCGGAGCACGCCGGTCCGCGGGGGAACACCCGGGGCCGGACAGACCTCCACCCCCGTCATCCGGCAGCGATCACCTGGAGGTCGCCCCCGTGCAGACCCGGACCGTGACGACCACGACCGAGCCCATCGCGGCCATCCCAGCCATTCCCGCGCAGAACCGGGCTCTGCACCACCCGGAGACCGCGGCCGGCCCGCCCGGACACGCACCCGAGGCAGTCATGGTGGAAGCGACACACCTCCCCGACCCCCCGGAGCCCCGGAACCGGGCGGACTCCGGCGGCCCCACCTCCGACCTGTTCCGGCAGTATCTGCGCGAGATCGGCCGCATCCCGCTGCTCACCGCCGCCGAGGAGGTCGAACTCGCCCGCCGCGTCGAGGCCGGACTCTTCGCCGAGGAACGCCTCGCGGGCACCCCGGACCTCGACTCCCGCCTGGCCGGGGACCTGGACCGCCTGGTGGTGATGGGCCGCACGGCCAAACGCCGCCTCATCGAGGCCAACCTCCGCCTCGTCGTCTCCGTCGCCAAACGCTACGTGGGCCGCGGGCTGACCATGCTCGACCTGGTCCAGGAGGGAAACCTCGGACTGATCCGGGCCGTGGAGAAGTTCGACTACGCCCGGGGCTACAAGTTCTCCACGTACGCGACCTGGTGGATCCGCCAGGCCATGTCCCGCGCGCTCGCCGACCAGGCCCGCACCATCCGCGTCCCGGTCCACGTCGTGGAACTGATCAACCGCGTGGTGCGGGTCCAGCGCCGGATGCTCCAGGAGCGCGGCATCGAGCCCAGCGCCGAGGACGTCGCCGACGAGCTAGACCTGACGCCCGAGCGGGTCACTGAAATCCTCCGCCTGGCCCAGGAGCCCGTCTCCCTGCACGCCCCCGTCGGCGAGGAGGACGACGTCTCCTTCGGCGACCTCATCGAGGACGGGGACGCCGCGTCACCCGTCGAGTCGGCCGCCTTCCTGCTGCTGCGCGAACACCTGGAGGCGGTGCTCTCCACCCTCGGCGAACGCGAACGCAAGGTCGTACAACTGCGGTACGGCCTGGAGGACGGGCGGCCCCGCACCCTGGAGGAGATCGGCCGGATCTTCGGCGTGACACGCGAACGCATCCGCCAGATCGAGTCCAAGACCCTCAGTAGGCTGCGGGACCACGCCTTCGCCGACCAACTCCGCGGCTACCTCGACTGATCCCCCGGGCCCACGCCTCAGTCCACCTCGGCCAGCGCCTGGGCGAACTGGGCCGCGTACAGCCGTGCGTAGGCGCCCTTGGCAGCCAACAGCTCCTCGTGCGTGCCCTGTTCGACGATCGAGCCGCTCTCCATCACCAGGATCACGTCCGCGTCCCGGATCGTGGAGAGCCGGTGCGCGATCACGAACGACGTACGCCCGTGGGCCAGGCGCGCCATCGCCTTCTGGATCAGCACCTCGGTCCGGGTGTCCACCGAACTGGTCGCCTCGTCGAGGACCAGGATCACCGGGTCGGACAGGAACGCCCGCGCGATGGTGATCAGCTGCTTCTCGCCCGCGCTGACCCCGGAGCCCTCGTCGTCGATCACCGAGTCGTACCCGTCGGGCAGGGTCCGGACGAACCGGTCCGCGTGCGCCGCCCGGGCCGCCTCCTCGATCTCCTCCCGGGTGACCTCGCGCGAAGCGCCGTACGCGATGTTCTCGGCTATCGAACCGCCGAACAGCCAGGTGTCCTGGAGCACCATGCCTATGGAGGACCGCAGATCGGCGCGGGACATCTTCGCCACGTCGACCCCGTCGAGCGCGATCCGCCCGCCGGTCACCTCGTAGAACCGCATCAACAGGTTGACCAGCGTGGTCTTGCCCGCCCCGGTCGGACCGACGATCGCGACGGTCTGCCCCGGCTCCACGCTCAGCGACAGATCCTCGATCAGCGGCTTCTCCGGCTCGTAGCGGAAGGAGACCTTCTCCAGCGAGACCCGGCCGTCAAGACGCTCCGGGCGCTCCCCGTGCTCCGGATCCGCGTCCTGCTCCTCGGCGTCCAGCAGTTCGAAGACCCGCTCCGCCGACGCGATGCCGGACTGGATGAGGTTGGCCATCGAGGCGACCTGCGTCAGCGGCATCGAGAACTGCCGCGAGTACTGGATGAACGCCTGGACGTCACCGATCGACAGCGCACCCGAGGCCACCCGGAGCCCGCCGACCACCGCGACCAGCACGTAGTTGATGTTCGAGATGAAGAACATCAGCGGCTGCATGAGCCCGCTGGCGAACTGGGCCTTGAAGCCCGCCGCGTACAGCGCCTCGTTCTGCTCGGCGAAGTCCCGCGCGGACTCCTCCTGCCGGCCGAAGACCTTCACCAGGGTGTGCCCGGTGTACATCTCCTCGATATGGGCGTTGAGCGTGCCCGTCACCCGCCACTGCTGCACGAACTGCGGCTGCGACCGCTTGCCGACCTGCGTCGCCACGACCACCGACAGCGGGACCGTCACCAGCGCGACCAGGGCCAGCAGCGGGGAGATCCAGAACATCATCACCAGCACGCCGACGATCGTCAGCAGCGAGTTGATGAGCTGCCCCATCGTCTGCTGGAGCGTCTGCGAGACGTTGTCGATGTCGTTCGTCGCCCGGCTCAGCACCTCACCGCGCTTGGCCCGGTCGAAGTACGACAGCGGCAGCCGCGCCAGCTTCGTCTGGAGGTCCTCGCGCAGCTGGAACACGATCCGGTTGATCACCCGGATCGACAGCCGCGTCGACACCAGCATCAGCAGCCCGGCCCCGACATAGATCACCAGGGCCAGCAGCAGAACGTTCCCCACCGGCCCGAAGTCGATGCCCTCGCCCGGGGTGAAGTCCACCCCCGAGAGCATGTCGGCCATGGAGCCGCGGCCGTCCTCGCGCAGCCCCTCGATCGCCTGCGCCTTCGTCGTGCCCTCGGGCATCCCGCGCCCGACCACGCCGGCGAAGATCAGGTCCGTCGCCCTGCCGAGGATCTTCGGCCCGGCCACCGACAGCCCGACGCTCACCGTCACCGCGGCCAGCATCAGCCACAGCGAGGACTTCTCCCGGCCGAACCGCTTCAGCAGCCGCTTGCTCGACCCCTTGAAATCCATCGACCGCTCGGTGGGCGCACCCCCGGCCATCATCCGTCCACCCGGACCGGCCATTACGCGGCCTCCGCTTCCGTCAGCTGGGAGAGCACGATCTCCCGGTACGTTTCATTGCCGTCCATCAGCTCGTGGTGGGTGCCGGACCCCACGAGCCGGCCCTCGTCCAGCACCAGGATCCGGTCCGCGTCGCGGATGGTGGACACCCGCTGCGCCACGATCACCACGGTCGCCCCGGCCGTCTCCCGCCCCAGCGCCGCCCGCAGCGCGGCGTCGGTCGCGTAGTCCAGCGCGGAGAACGAGTCGTCGAACAGATAGATCTCCGGGCGCTGCACCAGCGTCCGGGCGATCGCGAGCCGCTGCCGCTGACCGCCGGACACATTGGTGCCGCCCTGCGCGATCGGCGCGTCCAGCCCGTGCTCCAGCGCCTCGACGAACTCCTTGGCCTGCGCCACCTCCAGCGCGTGCCACAGCTCCTCGTCGGTCGCGTCCGGATTCCCGTACCGCAGGTTCGTCGCGACCGTCCCCGAGAAGAGGTACGGCTTCTGCGGCACCAGGCTCACCGTCTTCGCCAGCAGCACCGGGTCCAGCGTCCGCACGTTCTCGCCGTCGACCAGCACCTCGCCGTCCGTCACGTCGAACAGCCGGGGAACCAGCCCGAGCAGCGTGGACTTCCCGCTGCCCGTCGACCCGATCACCGCGGTCGTCTCACCGGGCCGGGCCACGAGATCCACGTTCCGCAGCACCGGCTCCTCAGCACCCGGATACCGGAACTCGGCCCCGCGCACCTCCAGATGCCCGTGCCGCCGCAGCTCGGTGACCGGTGCGACGGGCGGCACGACGCTCGAATCGGTGCCGAGGACCTCCTCGATGCGCTCGGCGCACACCTCGGCGCGCGGCACCATCATGAACATGAAGGTGGCCATCATCACGGC
The DNA here is from genome assembly GCF_002910905.1 of Streptomyces sp. SM11. Lineage (GTDB taxonomy): Bacteria > Actinomycetota > Actinomycetes > Streptomycetales > Streptomycetaceae > Streptomyces. Next base: position 93,684 of record NZ_NEUE01000212.1, read on the forward strand.
CATCACGATCTGCATCAGATAGGCGAGGAACGCGGTCAGCGCACCGATCTGCATCCCGCCGCTGTCGATCCGGTGCGCGCCGAACCACACCACCGCGACCGACGACAGGTTGACCACCGTCATCACGGTCGGGAACATCAGCGCCATCAGCCGGCCGGTCGCCACCGACACGTCGGTCAGCTCGGTGTTGGCACCCCGGAACCGCTTCTCCTCGTACGCGTCCCGGACGAAGGCGCGGATGACCCGGTTGCCGGTGATCTGCTCGCGCAGCACCCGGTTCACACCGTCCAGCCGCTCCTGCATGGTGCGGAACAGCGGCCCCATCTTCCTCACGATGAGTCCGACCGAGACACCGAGCACCGGCACGACCGCCAGCAGCACCGCGGAGAGCGGCACGTCCTGGCCGAGCGCCATGATGATGCCGCCGACGCACATGATCGGGGCCGACACCATCAGGGTGAACGCCAGCAGCACCAGCATCTGGACCTGCTGGACGTCGTTGGTGGTCCGGGTGATCAGCGAGGGCGCCCCGAAGCGCCCCAGCTCACGGGCGGAGAAGGACTGCACCCGGTCGAAGACGGCGGCCCGCACATCGCGCCCGAGGGCGGAAGCGGTCCGGGCCCCGTAGTACACGGCCCCCACGTTGCAGAGGACCTGGAGAACGCTGACGGCGATCATGAGACCGCCGAACTCCAGGATGTAGCCGGTGTCGCCCGTGACGACACCGTTGTCAATGATGTCGGCGTTCAGGCTGGGCAGATACAGAGTGGCGCAGGTCTGGAGCAGCTGGAGGAACACCAGCAGCACGATGGGTTTCTTGTACGGGCCCAGATGGGCCCGCAGGAGTTTTATGAGCACGCGGGTCTCTCGGAATCGGCGGCAGGCAGAGGCCGACCCAGTTTCGCGTACGCCGTACTCCGAGGGCGAACCCTTTTCGCCAAGCCCAGGTCAAACCTGGAGCGCGCGAACAGAGCCCCTGCGCTCCGGACGCACCGCCTCACCCCGGGTGCGCGCCTACTCCGGCTACGCGGCCGGGACGGGCCTACTCCGGGTGTGCGCCGCCGAAGGCCCCGGGGTGGATCTGGTCCCGGGTCGCCGTGTACTGCTGACGCACCGCACCGCCGACCGCCAGCTCGTCGCCGGGCTCCAGCACCTGGGCCGCCGCGCCCTGCCAGGCCGGGGGAGTGCGCGGGTCGAGGGAGCCCTGCGAGACGCCGAGCGCCCAGGCCGCCTGCCGGGCCGCGCCGATCGCCGCGTACTGGGCGGGCTGCGGCACCACGACCTGGGTGCCGAACACGGCCGGAGCCAGAGCCTGTACGGCGGGCAGCTCGGCAGCGGCACCGAGCAGAAAGACGCGCCGCACCTCCACGCCCCGGCCGCGCAGTACGTCGAGGGCGTCGGCCAGCGAGCAGAGCATCCCCTCGAACGCGGCCCGCGCCAGATGCTCCGGCTTCATCGACTCGCGCCGCAGCCCGCTCAGAGTGCCCGCGGTGTGCGGGAGCTGCGGGGTGCGCTCGCCCTCCAGATACGGCAGCAGCACCAGCCCGGAAGCGCCCGGCGTGGACTTCAACGCCAGGGCCGACAGCTCCTCCAGCCCGTCGGTGCCCAGCATCTCGGCGGTCCCGCGCAGTGCCCGTACGGCATTGGAGAGGTGCACCACCGGCAGATGCTTCCCGGTGGCGTCGGCGAACGAGGTGATCATCCCGTTCGGGTCGGCGAGCGCCTCGTGGTGGACCGCCATCACGGAGCCGGAGGCCCCCAGCGACACCACCGCGTCGCCCACCGCGACCCCGAGCCCGAAGGCCGCGGCCATGGTCTCGCCGGTGCCCGCGGAGATCAGCAGTCCCTCGGGTGTCATCCCGGCGGAGTCGGCCGGGCCGAGCACCTCGGGCAGCCCGGCGGAGTGCCCGAGCGCCAGCTCGACCAGATCGGGCCGGTAGGAGGCGGACCCGGCCGACCAGTAGCCGGTGCCCGAGGCCGCGCCCCGGTCCGTGGTCCGCCGGGCGGGCCGGCCCAGCAACTGCCACACGAGCCAGTCGTGCGGCTGGAGCACCGCGGTCACCCGCTGGGCGTTCTCCGGCTCGGTCCGGGCCAGCCAGCGCAGCTTCGCCACCGGCTGCGCGGCCCCCGGCACGGCCCCGACGGCTTCCGCCCAGGCCTGCCGTCCGCCCAGCGCGTCGACGAGATCGGCCGCGGCGACCTGCGCCCGCCGGTCGTTGCCGAGCAGAGCGGGACGCACGAGATTGCCCTGCCGGTCCAGCGGGACGAGCCCGTGCTGCTGCGCGGAGACCCCGATAGCCTGCACGCCTTCGAGCAGCCCGCCGGAGGCCGCCTCGCCGAGCGAGAGCAGCCAGGCCTGCGGATCGACCTCGGTGGCCTTGGCCTCGACCGGGTGGGCGGCGTACCCCTCCCGGAGCACGGCGCCCGTATCCGTGTCGCAGACGACGATGTGAGTGAAGGCGGAAGAACTGTCCAACCCCGCGACTATGCCCATACGGAGATTCTGCCGCACCCCGCGACTCTCCCGTAACCGCCGCCCTCGAAGCCCCGGGACCCCGTCGCTCAGGTGTTGGTGGTCCCCCAGTCGTCCTCGCCGCCGTTCTGGCTGCTGCGGTCCCGCAGCGACCGGACCCGCTCGGCGACGGAGGCGGGCACCTTGCCCCCGACCTTGTCGCTGACCGAGTGGTACGCCTTGCCCGCGATGTCCCGCCCGCTGTGCGCGGCACTCTCGGCGGCGTTGCGCACGGCGGGGTTCTCCGTGAACTGCCGGGCCGACTTCTTCAGCTGCTCGTAACGCTCGCGCCCGGCTCGCGTGCCGAGCACGTAACCGAGGGCCACTCCGGCGATGAACGTGAGCCGGTACCGCATGGCTGCCACCCTTCCTGCGCTTGGTGCGACGTGTGCAGCCCGCCTACCCGCGAGCACCCGAGATCACCCCGGGCGATACCGATTGGCGGAGCACCCCCCTGCTTGCGCTAATGTATGTGTCGCAGCGAACGCGCGCCGCCCGGCAGCCGCCAGGCAGGTACGATTTCGCAGCGACGCAGCAATCCCCTGTAGCTCAATTGGCAGAGCAGCCGGCTGTTAACCGGCAGGTTACTGGTTCGAGTCCAGTCGGGGGAGCGCGATCCCCTGTAGCTCAATTGGCAGAGCATTCGGCTGTTAACCGGAGGGTTACTGGTTCGAGTCCAGTCGGGGGAGCGGAACGGAAGAGGGCCCCTCGGGGTCCTCTTTCGTGTGCCCGGCCGATGTCTTCCCGGGGCGCCGGAGGGGCCCCGGGGTGACTCTTTCGGGTCTCCTTGATCTCCCCTGCAACCGGGCAGCACGCAGCGCCGTCCTCAAGATCAGGCGAAGTCGGCCATCCGAAGCGAGAGATCGTATGACCGGCTATGCTGCGGCAGACGGTGCGCACACTTGTACGCGCCACGCCGAAACGGGGCGGTAGCTCAGCCGGTTAGAGCAGCGGACTCATAATCCGTCGGCCGTGGGTTCGAGTCCCACCCGCCCCACCAGTTTTACCCTGCGGAAACGTTCTGACCTGCGGAAACGTGGTTCTGTGGCTGTTTTCCGTGCGGTACTCGCCGCACGCGGTGCGGTACTGGGCCGCTTTTTTGTGGCGGCGGAACCCGTCAGACTCTTCTGACCTGGCCTTTTGTGACGACCGCCGGAGAGAGCGTCGTTGATGGCTCCCACGGTTGCTGAGGCAGCGGCCTGTCTTCACCGCATCGACATCATCCACTCGGTAGGTGGCTCGTGGCCGCCGCCTCGCGGCCGGGTCGGATCCTCTCTGTCTCGTGCTCGATGATTTGCCGTCCGTGAATGTTGGTGATGTATCGTGGTTATGTACATCATGGACTCAAGGTGAGGGGCGGCTGTTATGTCTGTGACCCAGGTCGATCTCGATGATGAGGCGCTGGCTGAGGCGATGCGGCTCATGGGTGTCTCGACGAAGAAGGAGACGGTGAACGGGGCCCTACGGGACTATGTGGCGCGCATCAAGCGGCTGGAGGCTGCTGAGAAGCTGGCCGCGAGGGGTGAGCGGGGCGAGTTCGAGGCTGCGGCTGCGGCGCATGCAGCGGCCAAGCAGGCCCGGCGGGCAGCCTTCGAGTGATCACATACCTCCTCGACACGTCCGCCCTCTGGTACCTCTTCCGGACGCCGGGGGCATTGCGTTCCTGGGAGGGGCACATCGCTGCCGGTGTGTTCCATATCTGCGAGCCCACGAGGGTGGAGTTCCTCTTCTCGGCCACAAGCCCGGCTGATCGGGACGAGTTGGCCGAGGAGCTGGATGACCTCTGTCATCTCGCACCGGTTCCCAAGAGTGCGTGGCGCTGGGTCGACACCGCGCAGTACAAGCTCACCCAGCGGGGGCAGCACCGTGCCGCCGGAGCCATCGACCTCCTGGTGTGTGCGACGGCGGTCCATCACGGTCACACGGTGCTTCACGTGGACAACGACTTCGCCACGGTGGGGGCGGTCCTGAAGGAAGTGCAGCAACGAGACGTACGCGCCTGAACCTCCATCGAGTTCGAACAACGCTCGATCAACTCAGTTAGCCACCTTGCCCGGTGACGGTGACGAGTTCACTGACCGTGCGGGTGGTGAACTTGAGGTCATCTCCAAGGTCGTACAGCTGGGGTCGCCTTCGTCGGGCGCTGCGGAGAGCGCATGAGAACGGTCGGTCGGGTGCCCTGAATGAAGGCGCCGGTTGCCGGGGCGCGTCCGCGACGAACTGCCGGAAGTGGTAGTTGACGTCGTGGTGATCTATCGGGGCGGCCATGATCGCGGCGTTGCCGGGCCGCACGGGCAGGTCGACGCCGTACACCTCCTGCATGTCGGCTGGGAACCGGCGGCTGGGGCGGGGTCGAGGAACCAGCGGTTGTTGTGCCCGTCGGAACCTCGCGCGGCACGCCGGTCATCTGCAGTGCGATCGAGGAGCCGGGGGCGGGGTGGCCCACTGGGGCGCCTGGGGGCGTGGTCATGGCGAGTCTTTTCCGTGCGGGCTGCGGTCGGCATGAGGCTGGTGGTGTGTGAGGTCGTCGTCGGCGGGAGGCTCGTGGGCTCCGCTGGTGCTGCCTGTCTCAGTCCCGACCGGCTGTTCCCACCTGTCGTTGGGCTGGTTGCGGGTGGCGATCAGGGACCAGGCGATGGAGACGGTGATCGTGACGGCGATGACGCCGAGGGTGAGGGGGATGGGGAGCTTGCCGACGGGGGTCTCTGAGAGGATGAGTTTGACGCCGGCGAAGGCGAGGAGGACCGCGAGGCCGTAGTGGAGGTAGGCGAAGCGGCGCAGGAGTCCGGCGAGGCAGAAGTACAGGCTGCGCAGGCCCAAGACGGCGAAGGCGTTGGCGGTCCACACCAGGAAGGTGTTGGTGGTGATCGCCAGGACGGCGGCGACGGAGTCGACGGCGAAGATCAGGCCGGTGGCCTCGACGGCGACCAGGACCACGAACAGCAGCGTCGCGATGCGCTTGCCGTTGCGACGGATGAAGAAGCTGTCGCCGTGGAACTTCGGGTCGGTGGGGATGAGCTTCTTGACCAGGCGGACGACGGGGTTGCGGTCGGGGTGGACCTCCTCGTCCTTGGAGACGGCCATCTTCCAGCCCGTCCAGATCAGGAACGCGCCGAACAGGTAGGCGGTCCAGAAGAACACCTGGAGCAGTTCAGCGCCGACGAAGATGAACACCAGCCGGGCGGCCAGGGCGCCCAGCACGCCCCAGAACAGGACCTTGTGCTGGTAGGCGTCGGGGACGGCGAAGAAGGAGAAGACCAGCGCGAAGACGAAGACGTTGTCGATCGACAGGGCCTTTTCGATCAGGTAGCCGGCGTAGTAGGTGGAGGACACCTCCCCTCCCTGCCACGCCAGAAGGATCAGGCCGAAGCCGAGACCGACGGCGATCCAGATGCTGCTCCAGATCGCGGCCTCGCGGAAGCCGATGACGTGGTTGTCGCGGTGGGCGATCAGGTCGACGGCGAGCATCACGCAGATGCCGAGCGTGACGGCGGCCCACACCCACGGCGGGACCGGGAATGCGAGGTCGTTCATCGCGGAACGTTTCCTTTCCAGGGGCCGGACGGCACGTCGCCAGCGGGCGCCGAGGGCGACTGCAGGGGCCCCAGGCGGCGGGGGCGACCGCGTGGACGAACGGGCCACCGCGCAGCGCCGCAGCCTCGATCAGGGCGTGTGCGTCCAGCCCGTGCGGGCCGCGGCGGGCTGCCACCACATCCGGAGCCCGGTGACGGGTGGCCAGCGCCAGCAGCTCCTTCGCCGCCGCCAGCCGCGAGGCCCGCCCGGCAGGCAGGTGGAACGCCTCGGGGATGTAGCCCGTGGCGTTCGGGCCGATCCTGGGCATGACGCGGGCCAGGACCGCCCGTAGCGGCGCGGAGAAGGGGCCATCACCCTGCCGGTGGATACCCTGGGGGCATCACGGCGATCAGCAGTACCGGAACGCGGCGGGCCAGCGCAATCCGTGCGGCTGCCTCGGCTACCGCCAGATCGTCGATGCGGTCGGTCAGTACGGCCGCCATCGGTTGGACCAGTCCGGCTCGTGCGAGCCAGGGGGTGCGGTCCCGGCGGGGGCGGGAGAGCAGTGGGGTCATGGCGCTGCCTTCCTACATGCGGACGAATCCCCTCAAGCGTCACCCCGCCACCGGACATGCGTCAGTAGTTACGCGAAATGATTTTCGCTAATAAAGGTTCGCGTGAGGGGTCGGATATGCGAAGCGGGTTTCGTATGATGGAGTGCATGAGTAGCCCACAGTCACCCGGCGGCCAATGGACGTTCCTCACCAACCACGCGCGGGTGTTGCTCAGCATCGCCCGCGACCCGGAAGTGCGGTTGCGCGACGTCGCCACCGGAATCGGCATCACCGAACGGGCGGTGCAGATCATTGTCGCCGACCTGGAAGCCTCCGGCTACCTGACCCGGATCCGGGTCGGCCGCCGTAACCGCTACACCATCGACCCGACTGTCGCGCTGCGTCATCCTTCGGAGTCCGGCCACCCCGTCGGCGACCTCCTCGGCGCCTTTCTCCACCGCGAGGACACACCCGCCTCCGAGTCGGCCGGGCCGTCGGCAGCACATGCCTGAAGCGGCGGTCGGGTGGGCCGATCTTCAGGCACGTGCCCCTCGGCTGCGGGAGCGGGCGCGCCGCGGTGGATGTCCGTGCCCGGTGACAGCCGTCGCGGACCGCCAGGTGGTGACCATCCGCGTCCCAGTGGTCGGCCAACTCGGTTGTGTAGGGGTTGACTTCGTCACTCGAGATCGGTAGCTCGCATCCGCCTGGCCGCTCGCGGACGTTCACCCTTCTTGACGCCGGTCGCGCCTTGCACTGTCCCTACGAGTGCTGCTTGGAACTCGGCGCACCCCTCTCCCGCAGAAGCGCGCTTCGCCTGCTGTGCACCACCGGCGTCGCCGGAACCCGCCTGCGGAGAGAAGTGGCGGGAGTGTGATGGGTGTGGTGCGCTTGCCTGGTGGGTTCCCCCGCCGATGCGCCCCACAAGAGGCTTGCGGCTGAGGATTCCGGTACCCGCACCCCTTGTCTGCCGTCCTATACGCGAGGAGCGCGCGCATGCTTGTCAAAAGGCTGCACGACATCGGAATGACCAGCGAACACGCTTACACCGCCGGCTTCGCCTCGATCGCTCTGTCGGTCGCGTCCTGGGTGGTGTCGGTGAAGGCGGAGTCCCGTGGGGTCGAGCGGGCTGACCGGTGGGGCATCTTCGTCGGGGAGTGGGCCCCGACCTTCTTCGCCTTGGGGCTGGCCCTGGCCAACCACGAGCGCGACGAGATCTTTACCCCCACGAAGGTCGGCGATGACACAAGCGTCTGACCCTGTCGGGCTTCTGCACGTGCCCGGCATGCCGGCCCACAAGGCGTGGGGCCACCGAGCATGAGGACCCGGCGCGGCCGGACCGCGGCTTCTCGAAGCCAACACCACAGATCCCGCCAGGCGCGGTATCCGAGATCTACCGATAGGGCCTGCAGCGTGCAGCCCTGTGCGTGAATGGAGCGCAGAATGAGCAAATCCCGTACGAGCGTCATGATCGCCGCCTGTCTCGGAGCCGGGGCTCTGAGCCTTGGTTCTGCCGTTCCTGCCGGCGCGGCACAGGCCGAAGACACGGCGACGGTCTCCGTCTTTCACGCAGTTCCCGGTCTGACGGTAGACGTCTACGCGAACGGCGACGAACTCCTGCCGGACTTCAAGCCCGGCACTCTCACCGACCCTCAAGAGCTGCCGGCGGGCTCCTACGACCTGAAGGTCTTCAAGGCCGGTGCCGACCCCAAGACGGCAGAGCCCGCGATCCAGAAGACGGTCGAGGTACCCGCCGGAGCCAACGCCACGGTCGTGGCCCATCTTTCGGCCGACGGCAAGCCTCAGCTCAACGCCTTCGTCAACGACACCTCCGCTGTCGCAGCGGGTAAGTCGCGCCTGACGGTCCGGCACGTTGCCGCCGCTCCGGCCGTGGACGTCCGCGCCAACGGCACGGCGGTGTTCAAGGGACTGGAGAACCCGAAGGAGGACACCGCCGAGGTCGACGCAGGCACAGTCTCCGCCGACGTGGTCCTCGCCGGGACCGACACCGTCGCCATCGGCCCCGCTGATCTGAACCTCAAGGAAGGCACGAACAACGTCGTCTATGCCTGGGGCAGCGCCGACGAGAAGAACCTGGCCCTGAAGGTCCAGACGGTCAGTGGCACGCACTCGCCGCCCGATGGAGTCGACGCCGGCGGAAACGGTGCGATGGCCTCGGGTAACTCTTCCAACGCGTGGATGGCCTGGGCAGCGGGCGCAGGGGTGCTTACCCTGGCCGGGGCACTCTCCATAAGGTCCCGGGCACGGCGGGATGCCTGAGCGCCCACAACAGCGTGCGAAGTGGCGCACGGGAGTGGCAGGATCGGCCTGGTCTGCCGTCGCCGTCGGCTCGGCCGCGACAGCAGTCACCGCGTTGCTCCTGTTCCCCTCCGGTGATCCGGGACCGCCGGCCGGTTTCGGGCAAGTGCCCGAAACCGGCCGCGGTACGGGGACAGTTGCGACCCCTTCTGCCCGGGCGGCAACGCCGCCCGGGCAGAAGCCCGTTCCCTCCACAGGAGCCACCCACCGGAACAGCACCACCAAGGCCCAAGGCGCCCTACCGGTTCGCGTCGTCATCTCGAGAGCTGGCCTGTCCGCCCCCGTCGTTCCTGTCGGAGTGCGGGACGATGGCGGGGCCGAGGTGCCAGCCGACCCCGCCCAGGCGGGCTGGTACCGCTTCGGGCCGGCGCCGGGCGACGCTCACGGCTCGGCCGTCCTTGTCGGACACGTCGACTCACACACAGGAGAACTCGGCGAGCTCGCAGCACTCTATGACGTGCGCGCTGGCGACCGCGTCGATGTCCAGCGAGGAGACGGCACAACCCTCACGTATGAGATCGTCGCCCGACGTATCGTCAAGAAGGACCGGATGCCTGCCGATACCTTCCGGCGTGAGGGCGAACCCGTCCTCACCCTCATCACCTGCGCGCCCCCGTACGACGCCGACCGAGGCGGCTATCAGAGCAACCTCATCGTGACAGCCGTCCGCTCAGCGTCCTGAGCGGCTTCTGTCTCGCGCCCGCCCAGGGCCGTACAGCGAGACCCCTTCGCCCCGAGGAATCGCTGGACTTCCGACATCACAAACCAGCTCCGCTCGCCGACCGAGGGCAGCGGATCCACAACTCCCACCACTCGGCACAGGGTGCGAGGGCTCCGGGCAGGCTGACCGTCACTTCACCCGGTGCAGCGTCAGCATCCGGCTCGCGTACGCCCCTGGCGGGACCGCCGCCGGCGGCCCGTACGTGGCCAGTGCGGCGCCACTGCGTTCGGTCCCGGCCACCAGCACCCGGCTGTCGTCGTCGATGCCGTACACCGCCTCCGGATCGAGGCCGCCTAGGCCGTTTCGGTTGGATCACTGCTGCTGGCCGAGGTTGTCGTTGATGATGTCTGTGTGACACACCGCATCAGCGCTCTGATTTCGGCCTTCGGCGTCCTTGCCGGCACGATGCTGCTGATTCTTGCCGTTCGTGAGTACCGCTCCGGGGCATCGGCCCTCTGGATAGGGGCTGGAGTTGTGATCTTCCTCAGCGCTTCGTGCACGCTCGTGCGGGACGTACGTCAGCTCCGTGCTGGGCCGGCCGCCTGACGAACAGTGCCGTTCCGACCAGCCCCGCCGGTCGTTGTTCGTGTGTGCCGTTGGCTGACGCGCAGTGGGCGCGAATCGAGTCGTTACGGCAACTGGCGAGGCGTCTACAACCGGCTGCGGATGTGGGCCATCGACGGCATCAGCCGTGATCACTTCCTGCCGTTGCGCAACCGCAACCCGCAGCCACACGGTCCCGGGGGAGATCTCGGTGGGGAAGGGTCCACGGGCCGTCCGGAGACCAGCGGGGCGAACTTGCGGGCGCCACTCGGGCGACTTTCCGGCGGGGCGGTGGCGTGAATGCCGTGATTCCCGGCCGGACGGGTACGACCATGCTGACGTACAGCGGCGCCGGCCACTGGGGAGGAACTGTGAAGCGAGAGGACGGCACATCGGTGGCCACAGGTGTCACCGCCGAGCGCCTCGCAGGGCTCCGCAGGTGGAACCTGGGGCTCACGCTGCTGCACCTGCTCCAAGCCACGGCCATCGTCCTGCTCGCCGGAAGCTTCTCGATCACCGTTACCTCCTCCGTTCCCGGGCCACCGGGAACGGCAGCGCCCGCCCCGGAAGCATTGTTCGACGTGCCGATCGGCTGGGCCGTCGCCGCCTTCCTCACCCTCGCGGCAGTGGACCACCTGCTGACGGCGACGGTGTACCGCGGCATCTACGAACGCGACCTCAGCCGTGGCATCAACCGTTTCCGGTGGCTGGAGTACGCGCTGAGCGCGACCCTGATGGTGCTCCTCATCGGCTTCTACTCGGGCATTACCAGCATCAATGCCGTCATCGCCGTCGTCGGCGCCAACGTCGGGATGATTCTCTTCGGCTGGCTCGAGGAGGTGATGAACCCGCCGGGGCGGGCGAGGACCAGGATGCTGCCGTTCTGGTTCGGGGCGCTGGTCGGCGTCACGCCGTGGGTCTCGATCGCGTATAACATCGTCGCGGCCGAGGCCGTCCCTGGCTTCGTGTACGGAATCGTTCTCGTCCAGGCCGTCCTCTTCTTCAGCTTCGGTCTCAACCAGTGGCTCCAGTACCGCGGAGTCGGCCGGTGGTCCGTCTACGTATACGGTGAAAAGGCCTACCTGGTCCTCAGCCTCGTGGCGAAGTCACTCCTGGCGTGGCAGATCTTCACCGGCTCGCTGACTGACTGATCCTCTTTCAACCTGCGCTCGGACGGTGCAGCTGACGCATCGGCAGGCTGTGCGCCTGGGAGCCGAGTCAACAAGTCAGGGGTCGGATCACCACCTGACCCGGCGCAATGCCCTCCCTCCCGTGAGCGGCAGCTCTGTGCAAGGTGGATGCGCGAGAACGGGGGCACCGACGGAACTCTGTGACCACGACCGATCTAGGCCGTTTCGTTTGGACTACCGCCGAGACCAGAGGAAGATGCCCGCGATGTGGAGTCCGGCCAGGTAGATGGCCGCGGTCTTCTCGTAGCGGGTGGCGATGCCTCGCCACTGTTTCAAGCGGTTGATGCAGCGTTCGACGGTGTTGCGCTGCTTGTATGCCTCGCGGTCGAAGGCGGGTGGTCTGCCGCCCCGGCTGCCCCGCCGCAGCCGGTGGCCGCGCTGATCGGCCGGGACGGGGATCACCGCCCGGATACCACGCTTGCGCAGGTGCTCGCGAATCGCGCGGGAGGAGTACGCCTTATCGGCCAGGACCACGTCCGGCCTGGTGCGTGGCCGTCCTCGCCGACGAGGAACGCGAAGGCGGGCCATGACGTGAGCGAAGGCGGGTGCGTCACCGGCGGTGAGCACGAAGGCCAGTGGCCGGCATTGGGCATCGGAGGCCAGGTGGATCTTTGTGCTCAGTCCGCCGCGGGACCGGCCGATGGTGTGGTCTGGGGGTTCGCCTGTTGGAGCCCCCTTTTTTGCGGGCCCCGGCCGCGTGCTGGTGTGCGCGCACCACGGTGGAGTCCACCGAGACAGGGTCTGGACCGTTCCGGTCTTCGGGGACGACTCCGGTGAACCCGGCTACTCGTCCGGAACCACCTTCTCCAGTCGCGCCAAGACCCAGGCCTGGCGCTGGAACCTCGACCTTGTGTCCGTCGAAGCGGAACAAACTCACGGGGGCATTGCGTCCCTGGGAGGGACACATCGCCGCCGGTGTGTTCCATATCTGCGAGCCCACGAGGGCGGAGTTCCTCTACTCGGCCACAAGCCCTGCTCACCGGGACGAGTTGGCCGACGAATCGATGACCTCTGCCATCTCGCCCCGGTTCCCAAGAGTGCGTGGCGCTGGGTCGACACCGCGCAGTACAAGCTCACCCAGCGGGGGCAGCACCGTGCCGCCGGAGCCATCGACCTCCTGGTGTGTGCGACGGCGGTCCATCACGGTCACACGGTGCTTCACGTGGAGAACGACTTCGCCACGGTGGGGGCGGTCCTGAAGGAAGTGCAGGCAACAGGGCGGAAGGGCGTCCGGCCCGTTCGCGAACCCGGTCGACAGTGTGTCTCCACTTACGGGGGCGCGGGTTGCCGCCATCACCGAGGGCGGGAAGTTGCCGTCCAGGTTCAGCCGCTGGTGAGTTCAGGTGTTCCTCTCACGGTGGGAAGGTGCGCCTTCCGTGCCGACTAAGCCGCAGATGCGCTTGGCGGACCTCCGTCCGTTGCTCGCGCAGGGGCCGCCCATGAACCGGTGCGGTACGTACCGCACCGCCGTGCAGCTGACGGGGATCGAGCCGGACGCAGCGGGATCCAGCAGTATGTGAATGTCCGCCTCTGTGGCGTTTCCGCAGGTGAGAGGCGTCACGCTTTTGGGTTCGAGTCCCACCCGCCCCACCGAGCGTCCCCAGGCAGAATCGTTCTGACCTGGGGAAACGCGGATTTTGCGGCGGTATTCCGTGCGGTACTAGCCGCGCGCCGTGCGGTACTGACCCGCTGCCGCAGCGTGTCGGCGTACCTTGGATGCGTTTGACCTGGCCTTCTGCGGCAGCTTCCTGAGAGAGCGTCGTGGTGCGGTCCCACGGCCGTCGAGCGAGATGCTCCGCCCCGCTTGGCTTTATCGGGGATCCGCCCCTCCGCACGTGGCTCGTTCTCCGGTCGTCGGTCCTGCGGCGTCTTCTGGCCTGACGCGGCTGCGATCTCGGATCCCTCAGTGCGACGTCGCCATTACTGACGGGGAACAGGGCTTTCCGTAGCTGCCCGGAGCGCGGCTACGGAGGCAAGCACGGAGACAACTGCCAGTGCTCCGAACAGTTGCGGGTAGCCGCCCAGCGGTATCGCCAGTGCGGCACCGGCGAAGGGGGCGAGGGCGGAGGCAGTGGTGGTCGGCGCCGCGAGGAGCCCCGACAGACGGCCGTAGTTGGTTGTGCCCCATCGGTCGGTGATCGCGGTGGCCTGGAGCAGGGTGAGGTTGCCGCGGACCATCCCGGCGACGATCGAGAGAGCGATCAGGAGGGCGTACGGGCCGGGGGAGATCGCGAGTGCTGCGGTGGTGAGGCCGCCGAGTGCGATCAGTGTGGTCGTGCGCGCGGTGACTTCGGTGCGGCGGGCGATGGCCGCGTACAGGGTGCGTCCCAGGGTCTGCCCGGCGCCGCCCAGACCGAGTGCCCATGCTGCCTCGCTGGTGGAGTAGCCGCGTTCCAGCAGGAGAGGGACAAGGGCGACGACTGCGGCGGAGACGGTGAACGCGGAGAGCGTGAGTGCCACCGCGAGCATGCGGAAGGGACGGCTGCGAGCCGCCGTCTTCGCGGACTGGTCGGCGTGGGCCGTCGAGAGCGATGGTGCTGGGGGCCAGGGGGCTCTGAGTGCCAGCGCGTGGGCGGGAATAGTGACGGCGGCGAGGACGGCGGCGAGCACCGTGTAGGTCATGCGCCATGACAGATGGTCGGCCAGCGCTGCGGTGAGAGGTGCGAAGAAGGTCGACGCCAGTCCGCCCGCGAGCGTCACGATGGTCAGCGCGCGCACGTGGTCGGGGGCCCACCAGCGGGTGATGGCGGCGAACGCGGGCTGGTAGAAGGTGGCCGCCACGGCGAAGCCCGCCAGCACCCAACCGGTGAAGAACAGCGGCAGGTTCGGGGCGGCGGCGACGGTGAGGATGCTCAGCACGCCGAGGACGGAGCCGGCCGTCATGACGGTGCGGGGGCCGCGGTGGTCGATGATCCGGCCCACGCGGATTCCGGCGAACGCGGAGACGAGAAGAGCAAGGGAGAACGCGGCCGTGGTCGCCCCGGTCGACCAGCCGGTGTCCTCGGTGATCTGCGGGTTGAGGACGGGAAAGGCGTAGAAGACGATGCCCCAGCTGGTGATCTGTGTGGCGCACAGGGCTGGGAGTACGGCGCGGGGCCGCGACCGGTCCCCTGTTCCGGTCGCGGCCCTGCGGGCGTCGGTCTCGGTCACGCGCAGCAGCCACCGGCCGGCGTGGGCTCCTCGGCGGCCGCGGTGCCGGCGGGCGCGGCAGCACCGATCTGGACCACGGAAGGCTCAGGGGCGCAGCAGCCTCCGCCGTCCGTCTCTGCCGCGGCAGGGGTGTCGAAGAGTCCGGCGCCGCCGCAGACTCCGGTCTCGGGGAGGGTGAGTTCGACGCGGTCGGCGGACTCAATGTCACCCGCGAGAGCGGCGGTCACGGAGCGGACCTGCTCGTATCCGGTCATGGCGAGGAAGGTGGGGGCGCGGCCGTAGGACTTCATGCCGACGAGGTAGACGCCCTGCTCGGGGTGGGACAGCTCGCGATGTCCGTGCGGGTAGACGGTGCCGCATGAGTGCTGGTTCGGGTCGATGAGCGGGGCCAGTTCGGTGGGTGCCTGGAGGCGCTCGTCCAGGCCGAGGCGGAGCTCGGACAGGAAGGACAGGTCGGGGCGCAGGCCGGTCAGGACGATCACTTCGTCCACCGGGTCGAGGCGGCGCCCGTCCTCAGCCACCAGGGTCAGGCGCTCGTCGTCACCGCGTTCGATGACTTCCGTACGGAAGCCGGTGACGGCGTCGGCGTGCCCGGCGTCGACGGCGGCCTTCGCCGCCAGGCCCAGGGCGCCGCGGGCGGGGAGCTGGTCGGCGGTGCCGCCGCCGAAGGTGGAGCCGCTGATTCCACGGCGCAGGATCCAGACGGAGTGGGTGCCGGGCTCGTCCTTGGCGACGTTGGCGAGCGAGGCGAGCGCGGTGAATGCGGAGGCGCCGGAGCCGATGACGGCGGTGCGCTTGCCGGCGTACCGGGCGCGCATGGCGGGGTCCTTGAGGTCGGGGATGCGGTAGGAGATGCGGACCGAGGCGGCGTGCTCACCGAGGGCGGGAAGTCCGTCGGCGCCGATGGGGCTGGGCGTGGACCAGGTGCCGGAGGCGTCGATCACTGCCCGAGCGAGGATGCGCGCCTCTGTGCCGTCCGCGCTCCTGGTGCGGACGGTGAAGGGCTGCTGCTCACGGTCCGCGTCGACGATGCGGTCGCGGCCGAGGCGGGAGACACCGGTGACGGTCGTGCCGTAGCGGACCCTGTCACCGAGGACGTCGGCGAGCGGCTGGAGGTACTTCTCCGCCCAGTCCGCGCCGGAGGGGTAGGTGCCGCCGTCGGGCGTGGTCCAGCCGGTCGGGGACAGGAGCTTCTCGGCGGCCGGGTCCACGAGCTCGGACCACGTCGAGAACAGTCGTACGTGCCCCCACTCGCGTACCGCGGTGCCCGCTGCGGGACCGGCCTCCAGGACCAGGGTTTCCATGCCGCGTTCGGTGAGGTGGGCGGCGGCAGCCAGGCCGGCGGGGCCTGCTCCGATCACCACGGCGGGCAGGGCGGTGGCGGGCGCGTTCACGGTGACTCCCCAGGTTGTTTCGACGGCTGTCGATGGCTTGCGCAGCCAGGATGACACCTGTATTGATAGTCGTCAACTTAGGCATTCGTCGAAACTGAAGTGGGTGTGAGAGGGCGATGGAGCAGCTCGATGTTGTGGTGATCGGTGGTGGCCAGTCCGGCCTTGCCGCCGCCGAAGCTCTGGTGCGGGAGAGCCTTCGGCCCGTGGTCCTGGAAGCTTCCGATCATGCGGAGGGCTCGTGGCCGCGGTACTACGACAGCCTCACGCTGTTTTCCCCTGCCCGGTTCAGCGCCCTGCCCGGTCTAGCGTTGGGCGGGGACGGGGACCGCTACCCCCATCGGGACGAGGTGGTTGATTACCTCCGCCGTTACGCGGACCGCCTGGGGGCCGAGGTCCGCACGCGCACCCGCGTCGTCAGCGTCGAGGGAGACGGAGGCGGGTTCAGGGTGACCACCGCTGACGGTCGGTGTATAGGTGCGGCCGGAATCGTCGCAGCGACGGGGGCCTTCGGGAATCCATTCCTGCCGGTCCTGCCCGGCCAGGACGGCTTTGCCGGTGAGGTGGTGCATGCCGCCGATTACCGCAGCCCCGAGCCGTACACGGACAAGCGGGTCGTTGTCGTGGGCGGCGGCAACACAGCTGTCCAGATCGGCTACGAACTCGCGAAAGTCGCCCAAGTGACGCTCGCCAGTCGCAACCCCGTGCAGTTCCTCGCGCAGATACGCGAGGGCCGGGACGTGCACCACTGGTTGACGTCCACCGGGTTCGACCAGCTGCCGCCGGCCTGGCTGATCCACTACGTCGGCGGCGCCCTCGTCCTGGACGGCGGTCGCTACCGGAAGGCGCTGGAGGGCGGGCATCTGGCCCGGCGCGCGATGTTGACAGCGCTTGAGGGTGAAGCGGTTGTGTGGGCCGACGGCACCCGCGAGAAGGTCGACACCGTGCTGCTGGCCACCGGATACCGGCCCAGCCTGAACTATCTCAGGGCCCTCGGCGCCCTGGACGCCGACGGCATGCCGCTGCACAGCGGTGGACTGTCCTTGACCCATCCCGGCCTGGTCTACCTGGGCCTGGAACTCCAGCGGTCCTTCGCCTCCAACACCCTGCGTGGCGTGGGTCGCGACGCCGAATACGTCATTCCGCCCTTGGCTGCCCATATCCGCAAGGCGCCGGTCGTCGCCGGTCTCTGAGCGATCGGTGCGCCGGGATGCGGGCGGGGTGGGCGGCGAGGCGGCTCCTGCTCCGCCCGCCTTCGGGCCATCTGTAGGGGCGTGGACTGTTAGCCTTTCGCCCGTTGATTCGATGTGTGTCAACATAGGTGTATGTCGAAAAGCAGGTCGTTGCCCGTGCTGGAGCCGGACGTCGTGCCGTGCTGCCCGCCGCTGACCGAACGGCCGTTGAGTGCGGAGGAAGCCGAGCGGACGGCGAAGATGTTCAAGGCGCTCGGTGACCCTGTCCGCCTGCGTCTTTTCTCGGCTGTCGCCTCGCACGAGGGCGGAGAGGCGTGCGTCTGCGACATCTCTGACGTGGGCGTATCTCAGCCGACTGTCTCCCATCATCTGAAGAAACTGCGGGAGGCGGGCCTGCTCACCTCCGAGCGGCGCGGGACGTGGGTCTACTACCGCGTGGAGCCCTCCGTGCTTGCGGCCATGGGCCAGCTGCTGTCTGCTGCGGCCTGACACCCCCGCAGTCGTCACTGTTGCTGGGAAAAGCACCTGGGCGATGTCAGTGGCTGCGGGGATGATGCTCTGATGAGCATCGATATCGCATGGGCTCGCGCCGAGCTGTCCAGCTTTCTGGAGCTGACCGAGCTGCGCTCACCCCCTGGCCTTCTTTCGGCCAGCAGCCGCATGTCCAACCGCGGCGGGGAGCGCGAGATCGTGGCCAGCGCCCAGGTTGTGGAGCAGATCCTGGACCGGGTCCTTCCTCGATGGCGCACGGAGGTCTCCGACGACCGCAACAAGTCCGTCAACCGCTGGTGCCAGCACCGCGAAGCGGTCCAGCGTGCCGACGCCGTCCTGCTGCGGGACGCGGAGGTGCGCGAGCGGCTCGGGGACGACGCGCCCCAGCTCAGCGCGGCGGCCATGCACTAGTGGGTGTGGGACGGGGCCAAGTCCCTGTGGCGCAGCGGGCACTTCCGTGAGGCGGTCACCGCCGCAGCCCGGAAGGTCAACGCGGAGACCCAGAACAAGGTCGCCCGACGCGACGTGAGCGAGACCGCTCTGTTCCAGAGCGTGTTCTCCAAGGACGCCGCGAAGCCCGGTCAGCCTCGCCTTCGTCTGATGGCGGACGACAACAGCGACACCTTCCGCAGTGTGCACCGGGGCGCGATGTCCTTCGCCGAGGGCTGTTTCGCGGGCATCCGGAACCCCAACAGCCACGAGGACGGGCTGCCGGAGCTGCCGGAGCACGAAGCCCTGGAACAACTCGCGGCCTTCAGAGTCTTGGCGCGCTGGGTGGAGAGCGCGGCCCTCGACGCACCTTGAGCCCGGCTGGGGGGGGCGTCAGCGCAGCAGAGCGGCGATCTCGCGGACGGCGTCCCGGGCGGGGCGGCCGACGCCGATCAGCGTGGCTGAGGCGGGTCCCGTCCAGTCGCCGTAGCCGAGGAGGTGCAGGCGGGGTTCCTCGACCGCCCGGGTGCCGTGGGTGGGGATGTGGCCGTGCTCGCCGCGCAGGCCCAGCGGGGCGAGATGAGAGAGGGCGGGGCGAAAGCCGGTGCACCAGATGACCGCCGCGGCTTCCGCTCCGGTTCCGTCCGCCCACTCCGCACCGTTCTCGGTGAGGCGGGCGAACATCGGCCGGGCCTTGAGAAGGCCGGCATCCCGTGCGGCGCGGACCGGTGCGACGGCGACGATGTCGCCGAGGGAGGCGACGCCTCCCGTGTCGGGGTTCCCTGAGTCCAACGCTCTGCGGCGGGCGGTCGCAGCGCCGAAGAGGGCCCGGCCGTCGATGTCGTCGGCCAGGAAACGTGCGGGCCGTTGGGTGACCCAGGTCAGGTCGGTATGCGGCGCGAGGTCGGCAGCGATCTGCGCTCCGGAGTTGCCGCCGCCGACCACGATGACCCGTCGGCCCGAGAACTGGGCAGGGTTGCGGTACTGCACGGTGTGCAGCTGACGGCCGGTGAAGGTCTCCCGGCCGGGTACGGCAGGGAGAAAGGGCCGCCACCATGTCCCGGTCGCCGAGACGACCGCACGGGCGGACCAGGCACCTGCGTCGGTCTCCACCCGCAGCCGCTCACCGTCACGACGGACCGCCTCTACCCGGACCGGTCGCTGGACCGGCAGGGCGTAGCGCTCCTCGTACGCGGTCAGGTACCGCACGACGTGGTGCGCGTCCGGGTACTCCGCCCCGTCCTGGGCGGGCATCAGCCAACCCGGAAGAGACGAGTAGGCGGCCGGTGAGAACAGGTGGAGCGAGTCCCATGCGTGCTGCCACGCGCCGCCCGGTGCGGGCCGGGCGTCGAGGATGACGAAGCCGAGGTTCTGGCGACGCAAGTAGTAGCCGGTGGCGAGGCCCGCTTGGCCGCCACCGATCACCACCACATCCACATCCACCACGCGTGTCACCAGGCCATCTCCGTAGCGGAGTCGGGCGCCTCGGCTCCCGCCCCGACCCTGCGCACCACCGCTTCCGCCGTCGGGCGGACGGCGAGGCGGGCCGAGGCGCGGAGGGTGGGATGCGGGCGGGAGCCGAGATGGTACATCAGTGCTGCTTGGTGCTGGTGGCGATCGCGGACGGGGCGAACTTCTTGCGCCAGGCCAGGGCCACGTACACCAGGGCGATCAGGACCGGGACCTCGATGAGCGGGCCGACGACGCCGGAGAGGGCCTGGCCGGAGGCGACGCCAAAGGTGGCGATGGCCACGGCGATGGCTAGCTCGAAGTTGTTCCCGGCGGCGGTGAACGCCAGCGTTGTGGTGCGGTCGTAGGCCAGGCCGATGGCCTTGCCGATCAGGAAGCTGCCGAAGAACATGATCGCGAAGTACACGAGGAGCGGCAGCGCGATGCGGACGACGTCCAGCGGCTGCGAAGTGATCGTCTTCCCCTGGAGGGCGAAGAGGATGATGATCGTGAAGAGCAGGCCGTAGAGGGCCCAGGGGCCGATCTTCGGCAGGAACTTCGCCTCGTAGGACTCGCGGCCCATCTTCTTCTCGCCGATGCGGCGGGTGAGGAAGCCAGCGAGCAGGGGCACGCCCAAGAAGATGACGACGTTGAGGGCGATCTTCCACATGGAGATGTCGAGCGTCTCTCCTTCGCCGAGACCGAGCCATCCGGGCAGCAGGTCGAGGTAGAGCCACCCGAGCAGGCCGAACGCGATGACCTGGAATACGGAGTTGAGGGCCACCAGGACGGCTGCGGCTTCGCGGTCGCCGCAGGCAAGGTCGTTCCAGATGATGACCATGGCGATGCAGCGGGCGAGCCCGACGATGATCAGGCCGGTGCGGTATTCCGGCAGGTCCGGCAGGAAGATCCAGGCCAGGGCGAACATGACGGCCGGGCCGATGATCCAGTTGATGACCAGCGAGGAGACCATCAGCTTGCGGTCCCTGGTGACGACGTCGAGCTTGTCGTAGCGGACCTTGGCCAGGACCGGGTACATCATGATCAGCAGGCCCACGGCGATAGGCAGCGAGATGCCGCCGACTTCCACCTTCGCCAAAGCGTCGTTCAGGCCCGGGATCAGCCGGCCGAGGCCGAGGCCGAGGGCCATAGCCAGGAGGATCCAGACGGCGAGGAAGCGGTCCAGGGTGGACAGCTTCTGCACGACCGAGGATTCCTCGGCCATCGCGGGTGCTTGCGTGGGGGTCACGGACAGGCCCTCTTGTTCTCGGCTGCGGTACGGGCGGACTCGGCCAGGTCGGCGAACTGGCCGGCGAGCTGGGCGATGACGTCCGGGCGGAGCTTGTAGTACGTGAAGCGGCCGCACGGTTCGGTCTCCACGACCCCGGCCTCGCGCAGGACCTTCAGGTGGTTGGAGAGGTTGGTCTGCTTCGCACCGGTCTCCTCCACCAGGTGGCTGGTGCACAGCGTCTCGCGGGCGAGCAGGGTCACGATCCGGAGCCGGAGCGGATCGCCCAGCACCCGGATCAGTTCAGTGTCGACTGACGTCATCATGGGCTGATACTCTCACATCAGTGGCTGCTGATGCCACCGGGTGCTGATGTCATGTGTGCCTGATTCGACTGTGTGACGAGAGAGACCTCCTGATGTCCGAGAAGCCCTCTGTTCTGTTCGTCTGTGTCCACAACGCCGGCCGGTCCCAGATGGCCGCCGCCTGGCTCACCCACCTCGCCGGGGACCGCGTCGAGGTCCGCTCCGCCGGGTCCAATCCGGGTGACGCGGTGAACCCGGCCGCCGTCGAGGCGATGGCCGAGGTCGGCATCGACATCTCCGCCGAGCAGCCGAAGATCCTCACGGTCGACGCGGTCAAGGAGTCGGACGTCTGCATCACCATGGGCTGCGGCGACACCTGCCCCGTCTTCCCCGGCAAGCGCTACCTCGACTGGAAGCTGGAGGACCCGGCCGGCCAGGGCGTGGCGGCGGTGCGTCCGATCCGCGACGAGATCAAGGTCATGGTCGAGGGCCTGATCGAGGAGATCGCGCCGGAGACGGCCAAGTGAGCGCCGGCACGGACGTCCGGAACGTCATCGTCATCGGCTCCGGCCCCGCCGGGTACACCGCCGCCCTCTACGCGGCGCGCGCCGACCTCAAGCCGCTGGTCTTCGAAGGCTCGGTGACCGCGGGCGGCGCGCTCATGAACACCACGGAGGTCGAGAACTTCCCCGGCTTCCCCGAGGGCGTCGTCGGCCCGGACCTCATGGACAACATGCGGGCCCAGGCGACACGGTTCGGCGCCGAGCTGATCGCGGACGACATCGTCGCCGTCGACCTCACGGGCGACATCAAGACGGTCACCGACAGCAGCGGAGCGGTCCACCGGGCCCGCGCCGTGATCGTGACCACCGGGTCGCAGCACCGCAAGCTGAACCTTCAGCGCGAGGACGAACTGTCGGGCCGCGGGGTCTCCTACTGCGCGACCTGCGACGGGTTCTTCTTCCGCGACCGCGACATCGTGGTCGTCGGCGGCGGCGACACCGCGATGGAGGAGGCCACCTTCCTCACCCGGTTTGCCCGCTCCGTCACGGTCGTCCACCGCCGGAGCGCGCTGCGGGCCTCCCAGGTCATGCAGAGCCGCGCGTTCGCCGACGACAAGATCTCCTTCGCCTTCGACAGTGAGATCGCCGAGATCAAGGAGGAGAACGGCGCACTGTCCGGCCTCGTCCTGCGCGACACGTTCAGCGGACGGACACGCGACCTCGATGCCACCGGCCTGTTCATCGCGATCGGCCACGACCCCCGCACGGAACTCTTCACCGGTCAGCTGGACCTGGACGACGAGGGATACCTGAAGGTCGAGGCCCCCTCGACCCGCACGAACATCCCCGGTGTGTTCGGTGCGGGAGACGTGGTCGACCACACCTACCGCCAGGCGATCACCGCCGCGGGCTCCGGCTGCGCAGCAGCCCTGGACGCCGAGCGCTACCTCGCGGCCCTCACCGACGCCAAAGCGGTCGCGGAGCCCGAAATGACGCCGGCGGCCGTCTGAGCCTCTCGGCGGAACGAGCCCGACCGCGATCCTCGGGGGGAGTCTCCCGCGCGGTGATGAAGCGCGCGATGCTGACCTCATGCTGCGTCCTGCCGAGTCGAGGCGCCGGGCGGGGCCTTCCTCGCGGCGCGTGCATGTCACGCGCAGGCCATCCATCCAGTCGCGTTCCGTCAGCTGATGTTCTCCGCTGCGTTGCCTCCACGGCGTTTACATCGGCAAGCATCTATCCAGCTGGCTGGCCATCTGGAAGGAAACACTGGTGCATCATCGACGGTCGAACAGACACCTTCCGCTGAAAAGCGCCGCGGCCATAGCAGCCGGCACCTTGCTCCTTTCGGCCTGCGGAAGGGGCGGCGGAGGTGAAGCCGCCCCTTCCCCCTCACGGCCGAGCCACATCACCTGCGCCGAGGAGGGCAAGGTGGCCGGCTCGGGGTCGACCGCCCAGCAGAACGCGATGAAGCATTGGCTCCAGGGGTACCAGAGAGCTTGCCCTGGGGTGCAGCTGCGCTACAGCCCCATCGGTTCCGGCGGAGGGGTGGCCCAGTTCCTGCGCGGAGCCACGCATTTCGGCGGCAGCGACACCCCACTGTCGGAAGACGATGTCGAGTTCTCCCGCCGCACGTGCCCCGGGAGCAGGGCGATCGACCTGCCGATGGTCGGCGGCCCCGTCGCCATCGGCTACAACGTCGACGGCCTGGACAACCTCGTCCTCGACGCATCGACGCTCGCTCGGATCTTCGACTCACGGATCACGATGTGGAACGACCCCGAGATCCAGCGCCTCAACCCCGGCGCACGGCTGCCCGAGACCGAGATCAGCGCCGTACACCGCTCCGACAACTCGGGCACCACACAGAACTTCAACGCCTACCTGGCGGACGCGGCACCGGAGGAGTGGCCGTACGAGAAGGTGAAGGCATGGCAGGCCAGGGGCGGCCATGCAGCGCCCGGTTCCGACGGGGTCGTCTCGACGGTGAGCAGCCAGAACGGCTCGATCGGCTACTTCGAGCTGTCCTTCGCCAAGGCCAAGGACGTACCCACCGTGAAGCTGGACACGGGCGCCCCCGACCCGGTCGCGGTCTCCGCGCAGAGCGCGTCAGCCGGCATTGCGGCCGCCAGGGTCGCCGGTAGCGGCCAGGACTTGACGCTGGAGTTCGACTACCGCACCAGGGCCCCCGGCGCGTACCCGATCGTGCTGGTCACCTACGAAATCGTCTGCGCCGACGGCACCCCGGCCGACGTGCTGCCCGCGCTGAAGTCCTTCCTGACCTACACCGCGAGTGAGGAGGTTCAGGCGGGGTTGGCACGCATCCACTACGCCCCGCTGCCGGAGAAGGTGGCCTCGCGGGTGCGGCACGTGGTGAGCGCGCTGTCCTGATGCGCGGCGAGCCGCAAGGAGGCCGACGCTGCGACGCGGCCGGGGCGGGTGGCTGTCAGTCGGTCGTCGGCTCCAGGATGTCCCGGATCCGACGAAGCCCTTCGGGGTCGACGGAGAACCAGGCCCACGTTCCGCGCCGCTCCCGCGTGAGGATCCCGGCGTCCGTCATGACCTTCAGATGGTGGCTCACCGTGGGCTGGCGCAGACCGAGGCAGTCGGTCAGGTCGCACACGCACGCCTCGCGGGCGGGAGAGCGTTCGATCAGGCGCAGTATCTGCAGCCGCGTGGGGTCGGCGATGGCCTTGAGGGCCCCGGCCATGCGCTCGGCCTCTTCGCGGTCGATGAGCAGGCAGGACAGCTGTGACACGCATGTGGCCGGTTCATCGTCCACGACCGTCTTCGTCGCCTCGTAGGCAGTGATGGACATCTATTCACCATATGGGCCCGAAGGCCGCCCCCAGGGCACCTGTGACGGTTGCCACTTTGAATTCACTTATCGTTCACTCTCGTCCGCATCGATCCACTTAGATATAGATGGATACCTATAGTTGGAGGTCGGCTTCGGAAGGGGCGCAATCATGGATGAGCAGCCGCCACTCGGCCGGGCCACCCCGCCCCTGCGGAGCGCCAGCGCGGTACTCGCGCGGATCACCGCCCGGCTCACCGTGCGTCACCGCCACGCCTTCTCGCAGACCACCGTTGCGCAGTACGTGGACGAGTGCGCCACCCTCCTCGCCGACCGGGCTCGTGCCGTCCAACATCTTCCGGTCCTCGTGGAGCGGTTCGCCGACGAGCGACTGCGCGGCCTCGCCCGCGCCCAGGGGCTGTCCGGTGAATCCCCGCCTGCGGTGCTCTTCGTCTGCACGGAGAACGCCGGGCGCTCTCAGCTGGCCAGCGCGCTGCTGCGTAGGCGTGCGCTCGGTGCGGTCATGGTCATGACGGCGGGATCGGGGCCTGCGGCCGACATCTCGCCCGTCGTGGTCCGGCTGCTGACGGAGCAGGGACTCGATACCGGGGAGGATTTTCCCAAGCCGCTCACCACCGAGGTCGTCGACTCGGCGGACCTGGTGATCACCCTCGGCTGCGCCGACGCCTGCCCCGTGCGTCCTGGCCGCCGCTATCTCAACTGGGATCTGCCAGACCTCAGTGGCCTTGACATCGAAAGTGCACGCGCCGTGCGGGACAGTCTGCACATGCGCATCGACCGCCTCTTGGCAGAGCTGACCGAGTCGTCCCCGTCCTCTGTGTGACCCGCCGAGATTTAGGGCTGGTCAGGCACCGGTGCTCCGCCAGGGCGCGGGAGCGTGCTCAGCTCAGCGGTTGTCGTTCGGCCGAATTCCCCGAGCAGAAAGCCGCTTTGGCCCTCGGAGGATGTGAACCGGCCGGCGGGGCACCGCCAAGCAGCCCGCCGGCCGGTGTACGGGACGATGCGCCCCCGCTACGGGTGCCCATCGGTGAGACAGAGGGAGATCAACGTCCGGGCTTCCGCGAGGGTGCGGGCGGCGATGATCTCCCTCATGGTCTGCGAGTCGGTGGTGAACGTCCGCGAGGTCGACTGGCCGGTGGCCTGGAACCGGACACGAACCTTCGCCGACCACCACCGCTTTCGGTGAAAGAGCGTGCCAATCGTAGGAATGTGATGCTGCCCGTGCACCGCGCCGCAGCGGGGATAGTGCACTGCCCAGGGAGGCAGGTCGATGTACGAGTCGTCCTCCTGCCTCTCGGTCATCACGGCTGCCTATGCCCTGGCAGCCGGCCGGGAGGAGGAGAGCGGTGGCCGCACGGAATCGGATGGCCTGCACTCCAGGCGGTAGCCCATGCCGCGGATCGCGCCGATGGTGCAGCAGCTTCCCGCGCCTTCCCGCAGGCGCTGCCGTACGCGGCGGACGTGCACGGTGAGGGTGTTGCTGTCCAGGCTCTTCGTGCCCCACAGGACCTGGGTCAGCTCCGGTCGGGAGACGAGCCGGTTGACGTTCTCCATGAGGTATCGCAGCAACATGAATTCACGTACCGGCAACTGGAGCGAGCGTCCTCGTACGTAGACGTGAAACCCGACGGGATCAAGCTCGATGTCACCGACGACCAGCGTTGCGGCCGCCTTGTCGTCCGGTGTGAGTCCCGCTGTGAGGAGGGGGAGGATTTCCTCGATCCGGTAGGGCCGCGCCACGAAGGCGACGGCACCCGCGGCGAGGGCGGCGGTTGCCTCCTGGGTCCCGTCCGGTCCGGCGCCGACGATGACGGGCACGGGGCTGAGGCGGTTGATCAGGCGGGTGACGTCTGCGGCGTTCACCACCGGCAGCGGTGCGCCGAGCAGTACGGCGCCGGGGTGCTGTGCTCCGACCTGGAGCAGGGCCTCGGCGCCGTCGTGGCAGGCGATCACGCTCACGCCTGCGGCCGAGAAGCGAGCCATGGCCTGCTTTGCCAGCTCCTCGTCGGGCTCGGCCATCAGCAGGGCCGGGGTCTTGCTGTCGTCCGGGCCGTCCGGAGACACGCGTGCGGCGGTCTCCGGTGGTCGTCGTGCGTCGGGGGTCACCCGGGTACTCCTTTACGTGGCGGCGCAAAGAGCAGCATTGGCTTCGGGGTCAGCCGAAGCGACCCGAGATGTAGTCCTCGGTGCGCTGGTCGGAGGGGTTGGAGAAGATGCGTTCGGTCTCGTCGTACTCGACGAGGCGTCCGTGGCGGACTCCCGCGTCGTCGACGTCGGCGGTGAAGAAGGCCGTGCGGTCGGAGACGCGGGCGGCTTGCTGCATATTGTGGGTGACGACGATGATCGTGAACTCACGGGCGAGGTGCGTCATGAGGTCTTCGATCTTGGCGGTGGCGATCGGGTCGAGGGCCGAGCAGGGCTCGTCCATCAGGATGACCTCGGGCTTGACCGCGATGGTGCGGGCGATGCACAGCCGCTGCTGCTGACCGCCGGAGAGGGCGAGCGCGGAGGTCTTGAGCTTGTCCTTGACCTCGTCCCAGAGGGCCGCGTGGGTGAGGGTCTCCTCGACGAGGTCGTCCAGGTTGCCCTGGAACCCGCCGACGCGGGGGCCGTAGGCGATGTTGTCGTAGATCGACTTGGGAAACGGGTTCGGCTTCTGGAAGACCATGCCGATCCGGCGGCGGACCTCGATCGGGTCGACGTCCCGGCCGTAGAGGTCCTCGTTGTGGTAGTGGACCTTGCCGGCCACGCGGGCGCTGGGGACGAGGTCGTTCATGCGGTTGAAGCAGCGCAGCACGGTGGACTTGCCGCAGCCGGAGGGACCGATCATCGCGGTGATCTGCCGGTGCCCGATGGTCATGTTGACGTCGCGTACGGCCTCGTGGTCGCCGTAGAAGACGGACAGGCTGCCGACCTCGAAGACGGGGCTGTTCAGCGACGGGGCGCTGCGGAAGGCGACCTGCGGAATCCTCGTGCCGCCGGTGGCGTCGGAGGGAGGGGTCATGGCGGTCTCCTGCGGAGAGTCGGCGGTGGGGTCGAGGTGTCGGGCCGCGGAGGGTGCGGAGGTCATGGCGGTCACCAGGTGCGGGAGTAGCGGTTGCGGAGCCAGATCGCCACGGAGTTCATCACCAGCAGGATCACCAGCAGGATCACGATCGCGGCGGAGGCGAGCGAGACGAACTCGGCACGGGACTGGCTGATCCAGTTGAAGATCTGGATCGGCAGGACGGTGAACTGGCTCTGCACGCCGCTGGGGTTGAACGTGATGAACGTCAGCCCGCCGAGCAGAAGCAGCGGGGCCGCCTCGCCGATGGCACGGGACAGGGCAAGGATCGAACCGGTGGCCATGCCGGGAACAGCCGCGGGCAGGACCTGGCGCCAGATGGTCTGCCACTGCGTGGCGCCCAGGGCGAGCGACGCCTGCCGGATGGACTGCGGTACCGCGCGAATCGCCTCCCGGGAGGAGATGATCACCACCGGCAGGACCAGCAGGGACAGCGTCAGGGACGCGGTCAGCACGGTCTGCCCGAAACCGAGGCCGCGGGAGATGATGCCGAGGCCGAGGATGCCGTAGACGATCGAGGGCACGGCAGCCAGGTTCTGGATGTTGATCTCGATCGCACGGTTCCACCACTTGTCCGGGTCGGCGTACTCCTCCAGGTAGATGGCAGTGAGGATGCCGGTCGGGAGGCAGTAGAGGGCGGTGAAGCCGATGACCCAGACCGTGCCCATGATCGCCGACTGGGCCCCGCCCTGCGTCGGGTCGATGTAGTCGGGGAAGTTCATCCACAGCCGCGGGTCCAGCCGCGACCAGCCCTCGCTCAGCACGTAGGCGAGCAGCGAGGCGAGGAAGACGACGGCGACGGCGAGCGAGCCCCACAGACTCAGGTGGAAGACCCGCTCGCGCAGAGAGGTTCCCTTGCCCTTCAGCCGGGAAGCGTCCTGGTGGAGGGCGGCGTCGCGGTCGATAACTTCGGAACTCATTCGTACACCTCGCGGTACTTGCGCACCAGACGGATGCTCAGCAGGTTCATCACCAGCGTCATCACGAACAGCAGGGCACCCACGGCGAAGATGGTCTGGTAGCCGGTCGAGCCGGTGGGCAGGTCGCCGATGCCGGCCGCGGCGATGAACGCGGTCATCGTCTGCATGCCTTCGAGCGGGTTGAAGGACAGGTTCGGCTGCCCGCCCGCCGCGATGGCCACGATCATCGTCTCGCCCAGCGCCCGGGAGATACCGAGGACGATGGCCGCGACGATGCCGGACAGCGCGGCGGGGAACACGACGCGGGTGGAGACCTGCATGCGGGAGGAGCCGAGGGCGAACGCGCCGTCGCGCAGCGCGCGTGGCACCGCGCTCATCGAGTCCTCGGCGAGCGAGGCGATGGTGGGGATGATCATGATGCCCATGACGAAGCCTGCGGCGAGGGCGTTGAAGATCTGCGGCCCGTCACCTGCGGGCCAGATGCTCTGCAGGACCGGGGTGATGGCCTTGAGGGCGAAGAAGCCGTAGACGACCGTGGGGATGCCCGCGAGAACCTCGAGCAGAGGCTTGAAGATCTTCCGCACGCGCTTGTTCGCGTACTCGCTCAGGTACACCGCGGCACCCAGGCCCAGCGGAACGGCCACCAGCAGGGCGATGAGCGTGACCATCAGGGTGCCGCCGACGAGCGGCAGAACGCCGAAGGAGGCGGGCTTGAACAGGGGCGCCCAGTTGGTTCCGGTGATGAACTCACCGAAGTCGACCTTGGAGAAGAACTCGCCGGCCGGGGGGATCAGGGCGATGACGATGCCGATCGTGGTCAGCACCGAGACCAGGGAGGCGGTCACCAGGAGAACCTTGATGGCCTTCTCGCCGTAGCGCGGCTGGGACCGCTTCAGGAAGCCGGGGCTTCCTGAAGCGGCCCGCCGTGATGAGAGGGTGGAACTCATCAGGAGTGCTGCTCCCGCAGAGTCGCGAGGTCCTTCTCCAGCTCCTTCTGCTGCTCAGCGTTGAGCGGCACGAACTGCGCCTTCTCGGCGATCTCGGCGCTGTTCTCGACGTAGTACTCGACGAACGCCTCAGCCTCGGGCTTCTCCAGGGAGGATGCCTTCGGGTAGATGAACAGCTGCCGGCCCAGCGGCGTGTAGGTGCCGGTCTGCACCGTTTCAATGCCGGGGGCGACACAGCCGCCGCCGCCGTCGATCTTGAGGGCCTTCAGCTTGTCCTTGTTCTCTTCGAAGTAGGACAGGCCGAAGTAGCCGATACCGCCCTTGGAACCGGACACGCCGCGGACGGTGACGTTGTCGTCCTCGCTCGGGTTGTAGTCGGTGCGTGAGGCGCCTTCCTCACCGTTGATTGCGTCGGTGAAGTAGTCGAAGGTGCCCGAGTCGGTGCCCGCGCCGAACAGTTCCATCTTCTGGTTCGGGAACTTCGGGTCGACCTGGTTCCAGTTGTTCACCTTGGAGCCGGGCTCCCAGATCTTCTTGAGCTGCTCGACAGTCAGGCACTCGACGAAGTCGTTGTCCTTGCTCACCACGACCGACAGGCCGTCGTTGGCGACCGAGAACTCCTCGAACTTGACGCCCTTCTTCTCGCAGAGGGCCTTCTCCTCGTCCTTGATCTCCCGGGAGGCGTTGGAGATGTCGGTCTCGCCGGCGCAGAACTTCTCAAAGCCACCACCGGTGCCGGACGTGCCGACCGTGACCTTCACGCCGGGGTTCGCCTGCTGGAAAAGCTGGGCAGCCACGGTGGACAGCGGGGCCACCGTGCTCGACCCGTCCACCTTGACGGTCCCGGACAGCTTGTCGCCGCCCTCACCGCTTGAACCGGCGTCAGCACCGCCGCACGCACTCGCGGCCAACATCACAGCAGCCGTCAGAGCCAAGGGAGCCTTGGCCCGGCGCAACGAAGTGGAAATGTTCACGACTCTCGACCCTCGTGTCTGCCGGTACACCCGGCTGTCTGCATCAGGTGCGCAGCGCACCCCGTTCGGACTCCTTCATCGAAGTCCGCCTATATGAACATGGGGTGTACGAGGGCCTCATCGAGCATGAATGATAGCTAGTCATCTCTATAGACGGATGATGATGTTTACGCACACGGAGCCCTTCCCAGTCAACGTCCGACCTTCGCCACCCCGGCCGCGTGGCCGAAAGAGTGGACCTGCCCGTGCTGCCCAGCCACAACACGGCACGCTCGGCTCTTACCTGCCGCTACCGGTGTGGCGACGCCTGCTCCCACGAGGCTCCGAACCGCTCGCTCAACACCTACTTCGGCGACATCGTCCACCAGGTGTCACGCCGCGGAGCACTCAAAAGCGGAGCGGTCCTCGCCCTCGCCGCAGCCGCCGGGACGGCGGTCGCCACACCCGCGGTGGCGTCCGGCAAGCCCACCACTTCCGCCGCCCACCGCGGTCCGGACCGGGGTGCGGGCCGCCTGCCTCGCGGTCTGCGCTTCGAAGCGGTGCCGCCGAACACCGCCGACGCCGTGACCGTCCCCGTCGGCTACGCCCAGCAAGTCGTCATCCGTTGGGGCGACCCCGTCCTGCGCGGCGCGCCCCGCTTCGACGCCCGCCGCCAGAGCGTCGCGGCCCAGTCCCGACAGTTCGGCTACAACTGCGACTACATGGCTTTGCTCGACCTCCCGGCGCACTGCCGTGGCGACCAGCTGCTCGTGGTCAACCACGAGTACACCAACGAAGAGATCATGTTCTTCGGCTACGACTCCGCCAACCCGACCCGCGAGCAGGTCGAGATCGCCTGGGCCGCCCACGGCCTGACCGTCCTCAGCGTCCGCACCGATCGACGCTCCGGCCGACTGTGGCCGATCAACGGCGACGCCCTCAACCGTCGCGTCACCGCCACCACCCCGTTCGAGCTCACCGGCCCGGCGGCCGGCAGCGACCTCCTCAAGACCAGCGCCGACCCCACCGGCCGCACCGTCCTCGGCACGCTGAACAACTGCGGCGGCGGCGTCACTCCGTGGAGCACCGCCCTGTCAGGCGAGGAGAACTTCAACCAGTGCTTCGCCAACGCCGCCTCTGTCACGGACCCGACCGCCAGGCAGCGCCTGGCCCGCTACGGCCTGCCGACCGGAGCCAGCCAGCGCAAGTGGGAGCGTTTCGACGACCGCTTCGACCTGGCGAAGGAACCGAACGAGGCCAACCGGCACGGCTGGATCGTCGAGATCGATCCGTACGACCCCGACTCCGTACCGCGCAAGCGCACAGCCCTCGGCCGGTTCAAGCACGAGGCCGCCGAACCCCGCCTGACCAGCGACGGCCGGGTCGCCCTCTACATGGGTGACGACGAGCGCTTCGACTACCTCTACAAGTTCGTCTCCACCCACCGGTTCAAGAAGGGCAAGAGCCGGGCCGCCCGAGAGCACAACCTCCGCCTCCTCGACGAAGGCACCCTCTGCTTCGCCAAGTTCACCGGGGACAGCCCACTCGCCGAGATCGACGGCACCGGCATCCTCCCCGAGGACGGCGACTTCGCGGGCTCAGGTACCTGGATCCCGCTTGTCACCGGCAACACCTCCCTCGTCGCAGGCATGGCCGCCGACGAGGTCTACGTCTTCACCCGCCTGGCCGCCGATAGGTGGGCGCCACCAAGATGGACCGCCCCGAAGACGTCGAGCCCCATCCCCACACGGGCCGCCTCTACGTCGCACTCACCAACAACAAGGACCGAGGAGCCGCCGGCAAGACCGGCCCCGACGAGGCCAACCCGCGCAACGGCAACAAGCACGGCCACATCCTCGAACTCGACGAACGCCGCGCAGACGCGGCCGCAACATCCTTCAACTGGCGCCTCATGCTCGTCTGCGGCGACCCCAAGGACCCCTCCACCTACTTCGCTGGCTTCGATAAAAGCCAGGTCAGCCAGATCTCCTGCCCCGACAACATCGCCTTCGACGAGCACGGCAACCTCTGGCTCGCCACCGACGGTGCCGCCCTCGGCGCCAACGACGGCCTCTTCGCCGTCCCGGTCACGGGACCCCACCGGGGCCACATCAAGCAGTTCCTGACCGTCCCCAAGGGTGCCGAGACCTGCGGCCCGATCATCACCAACGACCGCATCCTCATCGCCGCCCAGCACCCGGGTGAAACCGACGGCGCCACCACGGAGAACCCTGGTTCGGCCTGGCCCGACGGACCAGGAACGGTACCCAGGCCGTCCGTCGTCGCGGTGTGGGAGTCCTGACCCGCGTAGAGCGATCTCGCCACCTCCCATCCGATGGTCAGTGGTGCTGCCGATGAGCAGTGGTTCCCGGTCCGCGACCGGGGAGACGGCGCTCGAAGTCGTCGGCAACGGATGCGGAGGTCGGCTGAGGGCCCGCCATAAGGTCACATGCGTCTTGGAGAACAGCCCCCTGCCTCTTTTTGAGTGATACCGAGTCGTGACAGTCGATCGACGCTCCGAGATGCTCTCGCGGACCTTTCTCGACCTTGCTCCGGAGAAGCGTGGACCGCCGGAGCCAGTTGGTCGCAGCCCGTATATCGTATGCCGATATCGGGTTCCGTCACGTGTCTGCGGCGCCGCTGCCGAGGGAGTGGGCCATGAGTAGGCAGCCATCAATAGCAGCGGTTCCGGAGGAGTTGCGGCGACGGCTGGGGGTGGTCGATGCGGTAGTGATCGGCCTGGGGGCGATGATCGGGGCGGGCATTTTCGCCGCGCTCGCTCCGGCGGCGGATGCGGCCGGGTCCGGGCTGCTGCTCGGCCTGGCCCTCGCGGCGGTGGTCGCTTACTGCAATGCGACGTCATCTGCCCGGCTTGCCGCGCGCTATCCGGCCTCGGGCGGCACCTACGTCTACGGGCGCGAGCGGCTGGGCGACTTCTGGGGCTACCTCGCTGGCTGGAGCTTCGTGGTCGGCAAGACCGCGTCCTGCGCGGCCATGGCCCTGACCGTCGGCTCCTACGTGTGGCCCGGTCAGGCCCACGCGGTCGCGGTTGCGGCGGTGGTGGCGCTGACCGCGGTGAACTACGCCGGGGTGCAGAAGTCGGCATGGCTCACACGTGCGATCGTCGCGGTCGTCCTGGCGGTGCTGGCCGCCGTGGTCGTCGCCATGCTCACCTCCGGCGAGGCGGACACCATTCGCCTCGACATCGGCTCGGATGCCACCTTGGGTGGCGTGCTCCAGGCGGCGGGGCTGCTGTTCTTCGCGTTCGCCGGATACGCGCGTATCGCCACCCTGGGGGAGGAGGTCCGCGACCCGTCCCGCACCATCCCCCGGGCGATCCCCATCGCGCTCGGTATCACCCTGGCCGTCTACGCCCTCGTCGCCGTCGCCGTCCTGCTGGTGCTGGGGCCGAGGGAGCTGGCGGGTGCGACCGCGCCGCTGTCGGACGCCGCGCGCGCCGCGGGCGTGGACTGGCTGGCCCCGGTCGTACGTGTCGGTGCCGCCGTGGCCGCGCTCGGTTCGCTCCTGGCGCTGATCCTCGGTATTTCCCGCACGACCCTCGCCATGGCCCGCGACCGGCACCTGCCGCACGCGCTGGCAGCCGTCCACCCGAAGTTCAAGGTGCCCCACCGCGCCGAACTCGCGGTCGGCGCCGTGGTGGCAGTGCTCGCGGCCACCACGGACGTGCGTGGGGCGATCGGCTTCTCCTCCTTCGGCGTGCTGGCGTACTACGCCGTCGCGAATGCCTCCGCGTGGACGCTCACCCCGCAAGAGGGCCGTCCCGTACGGATCATCCCCGTCGTCGGGCTGGCCGGCTGCATGGTCCTGGCCTTCGCTCTTCCGATCTCCTCGGTGATCTCCGGGGCGGCTGTGCTGGCCGTCGGCGCTGCCGCCTATGGCATCCGCCGCGCGGTGATCTCCCGTCAAGCGTCGTAGGAGCCTTCGGCGCGCCCGGAAACGGCGTGAAACCCCTGGTGCCCTGCCCCGCGGGACGATATCGGCTTCCGATACACCGCGAAGGCAGAAGGGCACCCTCATATGACGCGGCTCAGCACCTGGCAGACTCGGCTGACCTCGACCAACGCGCCCGCCGCGGTGGTCCTCATCCGTGCCTATGTCGGCGCGGTCTTCCTCTTCGAGGGCATCCAGAAGTTCCTCTACCCCGAGGACCTCGGCACCGGCCGGTTCGACAAGGCCGGCATCCCCTCCCCGGATTCTTCGGCCCCCTGGACGGGGCCTTCGAGATCCTTTGCGGCGCGCTGATCCTGGCAGGGCTGCTCACCCGGCTCGCCGCCGCACCGATGGTGGTCAACATGCTCGGCGCCCTGCTCATCACCAAGCTGTCCATCCTGTGGGGCGACGCCACGCTGTTTGCCGGCGAGTCAGGCTGGTGGGACTTCATCCACGAGTCCCGCACCGACCTCGCCCAGCTGTGCGGAAGCCTCTTCCTGCTCATCGTCGGCGCAGGTGTCTACTCGATCGACGCGCGCTTGCACCGCAGCGCCGCCGTCACCCGCGCAGCGGCGGAGCCGGTCGGGGGGTGAGCGGCGCACTGCCCTATGGCGCGTCGTCGCCGAGGACTTCGTGGGCCCAGCTCCTTGAGCGCCCTGCGGTCCTCGGCCAGGGCTTTCCTTCCGGCCTCGGTGGCCCGGTACACCCGCCGCATGCGGCCGTCCACCACTCGCTGCTCAGAGACCAGTAGCCCGTCGGCCTCCAGCCGGTGCAGCGTCGGGTACAGCGTGCCGGGGCTGATCTGGTACCCGTGAGAGGCCAGTTCCTCGGTCATCCACGCGCCGTGGATCTCCTCCTCGGCCGCGTGATGAAGGATGTGCAGCCGCACAGCGCCCCGCTGGAACTCCCGCACCCTCAACCCGCCTTCCCTGCCTGCCCGGCAGTGACGAAACCGATATCGGATACCGATTCTACGTCGCTTCGCCGCCCTTCATCCCGGGCCCGATCGCATGCCACCAACTCCGCTCGGCGCCGCCTGTCCGGGGCACATGAAACAGTGCCCCCAACAATGGAGGAGGAACGAGCGATGCCCGCCCCACCGGTCCCCGTCGACAGTAGCTTCATTGAGTCTCTCTGCTACTTGCGTCGCCAGGAAGCCAGAACCAGTAAGCCTGCGGCTCCCCGGGCCCGGCCGATACGGAGCGTGACTGCGCCGGGCAAGGGGAGAGACGGTAACGGAGTCGGCAGCATGCACTGTGGGTGAGCCGTGCGGTTGGCTGCCTTCAAGCGGATACGCCGGGCGGACCGTCTCACACTGCGGGCCCCGGGGTGCCCTGTAGCCGTGCGGTACGTACCGCACGGCAGTGCCGTCACCAGGGATCGAGGAGGACGGAGCAGGACGCAGCAGGATGTGAATGTCCGCCTCTGCGACGTTTCCGCAGGTGAGGTGCGTCTCTCTTTTGGGTTCGAGTCCCACCCGCCCCACCAGATTTACCCTGCGGAAACGTTCTGACCTGCGGAAACGTTCTGACCTGCGGAAACGTGGTCTTCGCGGCCGCTTTCCGTGCGGTATTCGCCGCGCGCCGTGCGGTACTGAACCGCTGTCAGATGTGGCAACGCACTTGTAGGTGCGTCTGACCTGGCCTTTAGTGGCGATCGCCTGAGAGGGAGTTGTGGTTGTTGCTCCCACGGCCTTGGTCCGGTGGGTCCCGCCTCCATGGCGGGTGGGTGCCAGGAGAGGGGCGACTGCGTCTGTGACGCTCTGCTCGGCAGGGTGGCGCCATCACCTTCCGTGCGGCTGACATCGTCCTCGAGCCCGTCGCGCACCGCGGTTCAGACAGCTGCGCGCCATGACGCGCGTCAGCGTCCCTGTCGTGCCCGGCGCCCGGACGCACCCTGTGAGCATGTCGAGGACGCGTTCCCGGGTCAGTTAGCCGCAGCGGGGCCTTGACCCTGCCATGCAGGCAGGTTCAGCAGCACGTCCGGACGGTGGTCGTCGCCGGGATGGTCGGCGTCTGCCGTGCCGCCCGCCCTGGGTGCCGCGCCGAGGCGGTGCCCAGGGCCTCCCCGTTCGGCGGCCTGTCAGAGGATCTTCAGGTCGTAAGGGCCGGCGAGGGGGACGTAGCCGTCGTTCGCCAGAATCCACAGCTGGTAGCTGCCGACGGGGAGATTCTCGGAGTTGGGGATGGATACGGTGCCGCCGGCGTCCGGGACGTACTGCCAGCCCTTGGAGCCCGAGTTCAGCGCGGCGCCCGTGGGAAGGACGCTGACCCAGTTCTTGGGCATGACGAGTTCCGGGGCGATGGTGTAGCCCACGCTGATCGAGGTGCCCTGGGAAATGGTCGGGGCGGAGAGAGTGAGGGCGGCTTGCGCGGGCGCGGGTGCCGTGGGGGTGGTGGCAGGTGAGGCCGGGGGGGTGGTGGGTGTGATGAGGGCGGGCAGAACCAGCGGGTCTTTGGTGTCGGGGAGTTGGTGGTAGCCGGCGAGGCGTTCGGTGATCGTGGCGGTGTGGGGGACGAGGGCGGGGTAGTGCGTTCTGAGCGCGGCCGTGGTGGCGGCGGTCAGGTCGGCGAGGGTGCCGGTGGAGCCGGCCAGGTGGGGCTGGAGTTTGGTGAAGAGCTGGTGGTCGCTGGTGATGCCGAGCGCGCCGAGCGCTTTGGCGTAGCCGGTGGAGCCGGAGGTGGTGTCGAGGACGCGGCTGACGTAGGTGACGCGGTGCAGGACGCGCCAGCACGGCGGCTTGCGGTCGCTCTGTCGGGCGCGGGCGAGCTCCCTGGCATGCGGACTCATGTCCTTCTCCAGCCATTCGGGATCGACGACCTTGCCGTAGAAGTCCTCGAAGTTGTCGGTGGACGTGTCGAGGTAGAAGGTCATGAACCGGTAGGCGTCGACCCGGCCGGGAACCAGTTCCGGCCGGTTCGTGGCGTCGAAGACGGGCTCCCCGGCGACGTGCTTCTGGAGGTCGGAGCCGGGCTTGGCGGCGACCTCCAGGGCGAAGGTGCGCTGCGATTCTTTCGTCTTGCGGCGGGTGATGCTGTACCCGGCTCCGAGGGTGATCTCGAAGCCGGCGCTGAGGCCGATGCCCGCGACCTCGAAGCCGATGTCCTCGCTGTAGGTGGCGCTGCCGGAGACGCTGAAGTCGCCGGCAGTGGTCTGCGTCACCTGATCGGTGGTGCTGGTGGTCTCGGAGAACAGGCCGCCGGCTGCGGTCCACACGTACGTGTTGGCGATGTTGCGCCGAGCGGCGGATTTCGCCGCGGCGCGGGCCGCCCCGGCGTCACCGGCGCTCCGGGAAGCTACGCCGGTGCTGGTGCCGCTTCCGCCGATCATGCCGTTGAGGGTGCGGTCGGCGGCCGCGGCGACCGGGTCGGGCGTCGTGGGGTTGGTGCTGACGGAGTCGTAGAAGCCCTGGAGCTGTAGTTCCTCGCGCTCGATGCGGCGTTTGAGTGCATATGCCTCGCGGGGCCGGTAGAAGCTGTAGGCGTTTCCGTCCCCGGCGTTGGGGAAGTCCGGGTCGGGGAAGGGCTTCAGCACGCCGGTTGCCGGGTCGGGGGCGCAGCCGATCAGACCGTCGAGAGTGCCCTGCTTGGTGTACTGCGGGTTGATCGGGAACGGGATGATGTTCCAGTCCCGGGGGATGTCGGGGTTGGGGACCATGCGGTAGGCGACAAGCGCGCCGTTGTGCTTGAGGCGCAGCGCGTACTGGTCGGCGGTGTCGGACTGGACGAACGCGAAGCCGGTGTTGGCCGGTGCCCAGCGCCGTCCGACGGCGGGGTTGACCTGTCTCTTGGCGTCGTCGGGCTCCCAGTGGCCGGTGAGATTGACCTCGCTGGTGCGGGTGGTGGTGGCGCCCTGCGTGACCTGGACGTCGTTGCTCCAGCCGCCGCTGGTCTTGAACTCGACGCTGCCGCCGATGTTCAGCGTGCCGGCGGTGGCGGCTGTCGCGGTGCCGACGCCCAGCGGGGCGGTGACCAGGAAAGTGTCGTTGCTGATGGTGGCCTTGAGGAATGCCTTCGCGGAGGCGTCGAAGCTGGTCTTGCTCTCGGAGGCAAGGGTGTGGGTGACGGTGTCGGCCTGGACGAACTTGACCGAGGAGGCGTCCTTGTAGGTGTCCGCCGTGCCCTTGACAAGGTTCTCGGAGGGGACGGGCGGTGCGCCCTCGAGGTAGCCGACCAGCTGGGGGGCGAACTGGGCCTGGCCGACCCAGGTGGTGGCCAGGTCACCGACCTTGAACCCGGTGGTCAGGGTCCAGGCGCCGTCCCGGATCGAGGAGTAGGCGCGCTTCATCACGCCGAACCGCAGGCCCTCGCTGTCGCTCTGCAGGTCGGCGTACTCCCCGGCGTGCGGGGTGGCGTCGATGGAGCTCTGGAAGACGGTGCGCGCCCCGGTCAGCGCGGAGCGCACCTCGGCGGTGTCGTCGCTGATCGGCGCGTGCGAGATCGCCACGCCCGGTGCCGAGTTCGACGGATACAGGTGACAGCCGGCCGGCCCGGCGTCGAGCACCTTCGCCCCGGGCTTTGCCGAGTCGGGGTCGATCGCATAGTAGGCGAGCAGGTCCTTCTGGTCACCGCGCAGGCGGGTGAACATGGTGTCGAGGATCTGTTCCTGGCTGCGGCAGGTCCGCCACACCCGCAGTTCGTCCAGGCCGCCGTTCAGTAGATCGTCCCAACTGCCGTCGGAACGCTGCATCGCGCCGACGACGACCTGCTGGGCGCCGAAGTCCGCCAGAGGACCGTTCAAGTTGGACACAGCGGTGGAAGGGACGCCGTTGTGGTATAGGGTGATCCGGTTGCCGTCCGGGTCGGGGGTGCGGACCCGCACCGCACCACGGATCTGCGCGGGATAGGTGGCGCAGGCGTCCGCGGTGACCGCGCCGGAACGCTCCGGGAAGCGCCACCAGGCGACCAGTGCCTCGGCGTCGGCGGCGATCGGCACGCCGATGTGGTCCACCGGCCGGGCGGTGGACCAGATCCGCACCTCCGCCACGGTGCCGCGCAGCCCGAAGGCATCGGTGCGGACACGGAACCGGCCGATCTCACAGTTCGCGTCATTGCCGACCGGCTTGGCGCCCTTGTATGTGAACGGATTGCTGCCGACGAGCCGGCCGTCGACGTAGAAACGGATCCCGGCAGCACCCTCCTTGTCCTCGGCGGCCCGGCGGGTGACCGCGACCTTGGTGAACTGCCCCTTCGGCACCGTCGTCCCGGATCTGAACGTCTGCCGGGACTTGTCCCGGCCGTCGCCGCCTTCGAAGCTGAAGGCCAACTGCCCATCGGAGTCGACGTAGAACGCGTACGGCACCGCGTCGCCCGCCCCGGTCTCCAGCGCGCCCTTGCTCACCAGTCCCTGCGGGCCTCCGAACGCGTCGATCTGCACGAACGCCTCGATGGTCAAGTCCCCGGCGAGGTCGAGGCCGTCGGGCCCGCCGGCGTCCAGATAGCCGGTGCCGTCCAGCTTCAACGCCCAGTCCTGGCGGAACGCTGCCCCCACGTGCGACCAGTCCGCGAGCGGGAACGCCTTCTGGCTGACCACCGCCTGGGAACCCAGGACGGCGGCCACCCGGAAGCTCCAGGGCGCGGACGCCTCGATGGAGTACCCACCGCTCCCGGTTCCGTTGTACCCGTTCCCGGTCCGGTCCGTGGTGTCGCCGTCGGTGAACGTCCAGTAGGCCAGCAGGTCCTTCTCACGTCCGGTGAGGCGCCGCCTGGCCAACGCCTTGACCTCCTCAGCGGAGCGGGCCTGCCCCCAGACCCGGATCTCGTCGAACCAGCCTGTGCCCACACACAGAGCGGTCTTACCGCCGCCGTGGTAGGCGGTCCGGGCGGTGTCCTGGGCGACCTGAACGCCGTCGCAGTACAGAGTGCGGCGGAGAGTGGGCGCGTCGAACACCAGCGACCAGCAGTGCCAGCCATAGTCGTCCTGGCCACCGACCAGCAGATCTGAATCGGTGGTACCCCACCCGGCTATGAACCGGTTGTCGGGCGCGATGCTGAACGCCAGCGCGGAATCCCCCTGAACATCCATGTTGTGCATGATCGGAGCGACAACGGTGCCCGCATCCCGGCGCACCCAGGCTTCGATGGTGAAGCTTTTTCCGGCCAGGGGGATTTCCTTGCCGATGTCAACCTTGCCGGTCCCGGTGGCCCGCATCGCGCTGGTCGCCGACGCCTCCTCCAGCGCGAGCGAGTACGGGACCTGCCCGGTGTTGGCGTGCCAGACGCGGCTCTGGTCGTCCACGGCAGCGGGTCTGACCCACGCCTCCACCGTCACGTCCCCCTCCGGGGCGATCTTCGGCCACTGCGCCTGGGGCAGCGTCAGGTGCTGGTTGGTGCTGCCGAACGTCAGGGCCCGGCCGGGAGCGTTGCCGCGCCAGCGCGGCAACAGCGGCTGTGCGCCTTCGACCGCGGTCCCGTCGGGGACTCTCTGGTCGGCGGCGACCCCGGTGGTGGAGGCACCTACGATCCGCGAACCCGCGGCCAGGGAGACGCCCGGCACGGTGCAGGTCGCCCGCGCGTAGTCGTAGAGCATCCCGTGCACGTTCACACCGCTCGTATCGGCGAGCCCGCCGGAGGTCAGTGTGATCCTCCTGCTGCCGGTGGCGGCCACCGTCTCAACCGTCCGCAGACGTCCGCCGATCGCGACGGCCTCACCGGCTGCCAGGCTCCGCGTCAGCGGCTCGGCGAGCTCCACCACCGCGTCCCGCGCCGTGGCGACCCGTCCCAGCAGCGGTCCACCTGCCCGGCGACCGTTGAGGACCCGGGCGAAGTCACCCACCGCGCGCGGCACGTCGGGAAAGCGCTCTCTCACCGTTCCCGAGGCCACCTCGACCGTGCACACCTCGGCCGTGCTGCCAGGCGTGACGGTGACCGCGAAGTCCACCGGCCGGGCGGCCGGGTCACGCGAGACAAGGGACACGGCTCCGACGCTCACGGCGATCCTACGGGTCGCCCGCGACACGGTTGTGGGGTAGTAGAGGGAGAAGAACTGCCCGTCCGCACCCGCGTAATACAGCACCACGTCGCCGTTGGCACTGTCCAGCAAGGACGGCGCCCTGTCGGTCCACGCGAAGGAGAGCAGCGCGCCGTACGTGCTCAGCCCCGCCCGGTCGACCGCGACCTTCGGCATCGGCAGCACCACGTCCGCGCCGCCCCTCATTCCCCCTGACAGCGTCGCCAACTCCGCCTCGGACGCCGCCACCTCAGCCCGGTCCTGGGCCAGGCGCGCCTGCGCCATCCACATTTCCAGCACGCTCTGGGCCAGCTGGTCACGCTGCGCCCGGCGGAAGCCCATGTGCCAGATCTCGGCAAGGTAACTCAGCGTGGCCGGGAGGTCGTCGGCGAGCTTCTGGTCCGCTCCGAGCCGGGTGCGGGCGGCGGCGACCTTGGCCTCGGCAGCGGCGAGCCGGTCGAGGTCCCTGGTCGGCTCCGGCGCACCGATCGCGTCGAGCTTCAACTCCCTGGGCACGGAGGCCAGCCGACCGCCGCGGCCGAGCGCGAAATCGAGCGCGCACAGGTGGTTGCGGCCCGCCGCGCCCCCCTGCGGGGGCGGGCCGGAGGTGGCACACGCCAGCAGTACCCGGGCCTGGCGCTTCTCGGTGGCGACGACACCGTAGCCGGAGGGCTGCTCCTCCTGCTGGTAGTAGAGCGTCGCGGTCAGCCCGCCGACGACCTCGCGGCCCTTGACGGCGAGCATGTCGCGGGACAGGCCCGGCCCGTCGCCCACGGGCGCGTCCGAGCCAACCCAAACGGCGCGGTCGACGGTGGTATCGCGGCGCCGGTCGACCATGTTCGCGGCGATGGTGCCGGAGCCCTCGTCCAGGCGCAGGTAGCTGACCAGGCCGGCTTCGGTGCCCAGCAGGCGGCGGCCTCGGTCAGCGAGGTCGGCGGCGCTCCGGGCCCGGTTCCAGATCCGGACCTCGTCGATGTCGCCGCTCAGGGCACTGGCTGCGTCCCAGGTGCCGGTCCGCCCGAGCAGGACCGCGGAGGCGGGTACCGGCAGGGTGGGCACCGTGGTGCGGGCGGTCTCGACGCCGTCGATGAACAGCACCGCCTGCTTGCCGTCGACGACCAGGGCCAGATGCGCGAACGCGCCAGGGGCGAGGGCCGGACCGCTGGTCAGCTGCCAGCCGCTGGAACCGTTCGCGGCGTACGGCTGGTACTGACTGTTCAGACCAAGGCGGAAGCCGGTGGGGGCGCTGTCGTCCTGGGACGCCAACACCGTGCCACCCGGCGCTGTGGCCTTCACCCATACCTCGAAGGTGGCCCCGCCGCCCGGCGCGGGCAGGGAGCCGGTGCCGATTCTCACCTCGGACACGGTGCCGGCGTCGAAGCGCAGCGCCGTGCCGGCCCGGTCGGACGTCGCTGGTACGGGCACCAGCGGTCGCCCGGTATTCGGGTCGGTTCCGGGTTCCCGCTCCAGCACCGACTTACGGAACCGCGGATCGGGGCTGGTGTACAGCTGGGTGCCGACGATGTCGAACAGGCCGTTGGAGGTGCGCTCGCAGTTGAACGACTCGATGCGCTTGCCGACGGCGTTGTTGACGAACAGCTGCCAGCGCGAGACACCCTCGACCTCGGTCGGCAGCAGCAGCACCGCGAACCCGCCGCCGGTCAGCCTGGGCACGAACGACAGGACGGTGGTGGGCTCGTAGAACTGCTTGCCGTCCATGTCGCGGGTCCCGAGCGTGTCGGTGCCGCCCGCCGCCGGGAGGTACTTGCTGCGGGAGCGCTGGTAACGGGACTGCACCACCGGCTTCAGCACGGATCCGACCAACACGAACCGGTCGCACAGCAGTGACGCGTCCGCTGCGGCCTTCGCCCCCGCGGCTCCCAGGGCGGCATCGCCCGACAGCCCGTTCCCCGACGTCCTGTACACCGCGCCCTGCTCTCCGGCAGCCACCGACTGCCGGAACACCAGGATGTACCGGCCGTCCGAGACGACCTGGACAGGCACAGCCGCCGTGAGCCGCGCGGTGCTCGACAGGAACGGATCCGTCTCCGCGCCGTACAGGTCCTGCGGCCGAACTTCGGCCGTTCCACCGGACTTGACCGTTGGCATGCCATACACGGCGGGAACGTCCGTGTACGGGTCCACGATCTCCGACGGGAAGCGCAGCAGTGTCGGCTCGGCGTTCCAGTACGCCGCGTCCAGCTCCCCCTTGCCAGGCTGCGTCTGTTCCAGGTCGAGCACGCTGTAGTGAATCCGTCGCATATCGTCCATGGCGAAGGCCACAGTCGTCCCGCCGTGCCGCACCATCGTCGTCGAGACGTATGTTCGATCCCGGTACGACTTCACCAGTGCCTTGTTCCGCAAGTTCCCGCCCCTGCCTACTGCGGCCGCGACGCCCGCGCCACGGCCGACCTTTCAAGTCGGAATGTGCACGCCCTCGGTGGGGCGATCGAACCCTCGACCCAGCACTCAATGAGCACTGGAGAGGAATCGCGGCAATGCTGTGCATCAGACGCTGGCCGGC
Organism: Streptomyces sp. SM11; assembly: GCF_002910905.1. Lineage (GTDB taxonomy): Bacteria > Actinomycetota > Actinomycetes > Streptomycetales > Streptomycetaceae > Streptomyces. Next base: position 137,295 of record NZ_NEUE01000212.1, read on the forward strand.
GCCCCCATGTAAGGCCGGACCAGAGCATCTGCCCATAAGAACGGGGCAGTTAGATCGAGCCAGTCGGTCCGTCGGTGCACTCTATGCGGCAACTTTGCCTGTGCGTAGGGCGGTTGCTGTTTTCAGTCAATCCCTCGACGAACAAGCCGGGCTGAGCTTGTTCCGCGTTGACGGACGCCTGCGGTGTGGTGAGTCCGGTCTTCCTCGGTTCGTGATTGATCGATCGTGGTACTGAACGCCGTACGAGGCGACCGCTCGTCATGCGCATGCAGGGATGCGGTCATGGAGCGAGGACCGTATCTGCGCGACTTGCCGGCCGCGCAGTGGGCGTTGATTGAGCCGATGACGGTCTGGATGCAGGGCAGGGTGGCGCGGTCGGCGACCGGGGTCCGCGGGACCTGAGATCTGCGGGGGGTCGTGAACGGCGTGCCGCCAAGGGTGGCTCGGTGTGCCCGAGCCACCCTTGGCGGCGGTTGTCGGCAGCAGACGCATTCCACTTGTCCGGAGCTGGTGCTCGTCCGTGCTGTGTGGCCGACGCGCGTACTCGTGGCCTGTCGCCATGGTCGGCCCAGGGCCGGCGGCCCTGCTGAAGTACGTCTCGCCCCCATGGGTGACGCGATGCAGGCCCCAGTGGTTTTCGGATGAGTCTGCGTGCAGGTTCTAGGAGCAGGTGGCCAGGATGACGGAGATGACGGTGCAGTTCGCGCTCGCGGTGTCGTTGGCGGTGTCGGGGTCGATGGGTGCGGAGGTGGTGCGGGTGGTGGTGGCCTGGATGTTGCCCAGGGAGAGCAGGTGCAGCGGAACGCGGAAGCTCTTGTTGGGGGCGGCGCCGTTGGCGATCTTGTCGTAGGCGCAGGTGACGGTGGAGGCGGTGGCGGTGCAGCCCGGCGACAGGTGGGTGGCGGTTGCGCCGGGCGGCAGGGTGGTGGTGAGGGTTGCCGAGGTGACGGTGTCGGGGCCGGTGTTGTGCGCGGTGAGGGTGTAGGTGAGGTAGGGGACCAGGATGCCCAGGTGCGGCTGCGCGGTCAGGTCGACGTCGATGTCGGCGGGCGGGGCCAGGTAGGTGTACTGGCCGCCGGGTGAGGCGGCACTGGTGCCGCCCGGGGTGGTGACGGTGACATCGACAGCGCCCGCGGTGTGGGCGGGGACGGTCGCGGTGACGGTGAAGTCGTTGACGACGGTGACATCGGTGGCCGGGGTGGTGCCGAAGGAGACGGTGCTGGTGCCGGATAGGTGCGTGCCGGTGATGGTGACGGTGCTTCCGCCGGCGGGGGTTCCGGTGGCGGGGCTGATGGAGGTCACGGCCGGTGGCGCCTGGGCAGTCCGCAGGGCGGCGGACCCGGTGCTGAGGGTGCCGGTGCTGGTGACGGTGTTGGTGGCCGGGTCGATCACCGAGACGGACCGGGAGTAGGAGCTCGAGACGTATACGGCGTTGCCCGACGGATCGGCCAGGACCTCCACCGGGTTGTCGCCGACGGGGATGGTGGTGCTGACGGTGTTGGTGGCGGTGTCGATCACCGTGAGGGCGTCTTCTGTGGGCAGGGTGGTGTACGCCTTCGTGCCGTCCGGGGAGATGGACATGCCTCGTGGGCGGGCGCCGGTGTTGATCGTGGCGGTGACCGTGTTGGTGGCCGTCGAGATGACCTGGACGGTGTTGTTCTCGTACGCGGGCACGTACACGGCCGAGCCGTCGGGGGTGACCGCCAGGTTGCTGGGTCCGCTGTTGGGTAGACCGATGACCGTGGTCACGGCCTGGGCCGCGGTGTCGATGACGGTGACCGAGTTGGCGTAGTAGTTTGCCACGTAGGCCCGTTTGCCGTCGGGAGTGAAGGCGATGGCCTCGGCCCCGTTGCCCGCGGGAACATCCGCGATGACGGTGTTGGTCGCGGCCGAGATCACCGCGATCGCGTGGATACCCTGCGAGACGTAGTGGCCTACGTAGACCTGGCTCCCGTCCGGGGACACCGCGACCGCCCACGGGAGGTAGATGTCGGCGATGGTATCGGTGATCGTGCCCGTCTCGGTGGAGACCACCGAGACCGTGCCCTCGAGCCGGTGCGTGGCATACACGGTGGAGCCCTCAGGACTCACCGCCAGATCCCAGGGACGAACGCCGAGAGGGATGGTCGCGGTGCTCGCACCGGTGGCCGGGTCCACCACCTGAACCGCCTTGTTTCCAAGGGCGTACAGAGGCCGGACCGAACTGGTCTCCGCAGAAGCGGCCGTGGCAGTCGTAGCCGTACCGAGCCCGGTCGCGGTCAGCAGACCGGCACACAACACCAATCCGGTCCTGCGCAGGAAGCGGCGGGTCGCCCCTCTGCCGGAAAGAGAACCTAACAAGACAAACCCCCTGGCACCGGTACGCCCGGCCCGGCGGTCGGCAGACCGCGCCACGTCAGCCCGGCCTGGCGATCCGCGAACGGCTCTGACAGCGCGATCCGATCCCGATACCGGGCGAGACATTACCCAAAGCGAAAATCGATGTACACAGCGCAGTCGCCATCCGCGGACACCTCCGTCGGCGACCCCACGGAGATGAGGCGGCCCATCCCGGGCTAGTCGCAGGTGCGGCCTCCTTCATGCCACCCCGCCCCCTCCGCTGGCGGTCCGCACACCGGCGCGGACCGCACCGAGGTGGTGGTCGTCGCTCGACATTCTGGATACCCGCGCCGCTCCCCGGCGCAGCAGAGGGCCCGCACGACCGGTCAGGTCGGCGGGCCCTCGTACGCTGCCGGCTGCTACCGGCCGGCGCACGTCACGTAGACGTCCGCGGTGACCGGCTCGTAGAAGCTGCCCGCCTGGGCCCACCAGCCGTCGCTGCGGGCACCCTCACTCTTGAAGCCGGGCTTTGACGAGATCAGCGCGGCGTCGCGCCCACCAACCGAGGCACCGCCGCCTACGACCTGCCGCCCGTCCGCGCATACGAGGAACCCTCCGGCCGGGCTGTTCGAGGTTGCCCTGCCCGTCGACCAGGTCACGTCGGTGATCGGGTCGGCGCACATCGCGGAGGCGACGACGCCGACCGTGGTGTTCGCGGACTTCGTGCCGGCCACCACCCACTGGGTGGGCTGCTTGGCCGAGTTGAAGGCTGCCGGGTAGGACTTGGTGAGGGTGCTCCTGTCGCCCTGGATCTCGCCGCCGCCGCCGAGCGCGACCTTGCCCGCCGGGCAGGACACCGTGACCGGCTGGTCCACCGGCACCTGGCTCAGCGGCGCCTGAACGACCTCGTAGCCGCTGGGCTTCCAGGCGCAGATCGCCCAGATCGTCACCGTGCTGGGCTGTCCCGCGAAGTTCCGGGCACTGGCGACCCACAGCGACGTGTCCCGGTAGGGCTCCACGAAGCTCCCGACCAGGGCGACGGAGTCGTACACGGAGTCCGGTGCCGTCGCCTCCGCGCCACCACTGATGGCGACCTTCCCGTCCGGGCAGAAGATCTTCGCCTGTTCAAAGTCGGCGACGGTCCGTGTGGTCTTCACGGTCTCGACGCCCATCAGCGGCGGAGCCGAGGGCGGGCCCGGAGCGCTGGGCGCGGAGAAGGCCGGCCCGGTGACCGATAGCACGAGCCCGAGCGCCGCCGCGCAGACGGCGAGCCGGGACGTGAACCGGGAAAGGGAATGCTGCCGAGACTGCATGGAAACCCGATCTGTGAAAGCGCAACGGTGTCGCGCAGGGTGATCATGCTAGGACGGTAAGTGGTGGACCGCCAGCTGCCTTCATCAGATCCAGCCACAACCGGCTTCGGTTCGTGCGCCTGGGGAATGCCGTTGGCGACTCTGTTCCGTGCGTGCTGTGGCGAGCGAGCACCCGCGGTCCGGGACGGCATTTACGCAGCGGCTCTCCTTGAGCGGCACAGCAAGCCCGCGAGGACACGGCCGAACCGCGCCAGCACCTTGATGTCAGCAGCGAGTGTCGGCACCTTCCGAGGTGCAGCGAATCCGGAGTTCAGGGAATCGTGGGTTGGGGTCGGTTGGCGACATGGCGTAGGCGTTGCCGAAGACGCGGTGACCGACCTCGCGGGACAGCTCGCCTCCCACTGCACAGCGCTTCTTCAAGACATCGCCGACCGCCCCATGAACCGACCGAACAGCGACACGATCCGCAACGACGATGTGCCGTTCTGCTCATCCGTCCTCAGGCAGTCCCGTGCCCGGCTGATGCGGAGTGTGACTGCGCCGGGCAAGAGAAGAGGCGGTATCCGGGTCGACAGTATGCACGTGTCAGGATCATCGGCCTGAACAGCCTGAGTGCCGACCTCCACGGCCGCCTCACCGGCGAACTGGCCAGCCACTGACCCCGCGGGGTCAGCCGTTCCCCCGACGACCGTTGAGCTGTTTGCAATCCAACTGCTCGCGCGAGCTCGTCAGGTGTGCAGTTGACGAAGCTCCTGCGGGTGCTGGGCCCGTCCGAGCCACCCGCTCAGTCACCCACGACTCCGGCGTCGATGCGCCGGCCACGTGATGCGTCCACCACGACGGGGATGCCCTCCGGGATCCGGCCCTCCAGCCGTTCGAGCAGGGAGTCCACCGGTGGGAGGTCTCCGGGGACACGAACCTGGATGTACATCGTGCGTGATTTCGCGTCGACGCTCGTGACGGATGCGCCGGGCTCCTCGGCGAGCCACTGTTCCGCCGCGTCCTTCGTCTGGCCGATCCAGGCGTTGAGCAGGAGCGTGACCACGGTGTTGGCCGTCAGGGGCACGAATACGACGGTGAACAGCAGGGTCATGGAGGCGTAAGCCCTGCGTGCGGGCCGCCGGGCCGCTCTCTCGGCCTCCACTCCGTATCCGAGCGAGGCGAAGATCACCATGCCCCCGAAGACCAGGGCGAAGAGATTCGACACGAACAGCACCAGCGCACCCAGCGCCAGCCATCCCGAAGTCTGTCCCAGGCACACCCCGACCACTACCAGGGGCGGGACGAGGGAGATGGCGATCGCGACCCCGGGGAGCACGGCGCCTACATCCCGCCGGGCCAGTGCCACCGCCCCGGCGAAGCCGGTGGCCAGCGCGGCGATCAGGTCCATCAGACCCGGCGAGGTCCGTGACGAGATCTGACTGTTGGACAGCAGGTCGTAGTCGCCGGGGAGGGCCACCGACATGGCCATCCCGACCGCGATCACCAGCAGGCATGCGAAAAGGACGGCCCTGGCCGATCCGGTGCGGCGGCGCTGTACCGAGCCTAGGGCGATGCCCATGATCGGCGTGGACAGGGGGGCGATGATCATTGCTCCGATCACCGTCGCTGTCGAGTCGGTGAGCACTCCGCCGCCCGCGATGACCGACGACAGCGTCAGCATCGTCCAGAAGGCTGAGCGCTTGGATGTGGTGTCCCCGGACGACAGGTCGAGATCATGGCTCAGCTCGTCCAGCGAGCGGCGCTGGGAGGCAGGCAGAACTCGGGCGCGAACTTTGCTGATCACGTCACCAAACAACCACGATCAGCACGGTTCCGGCGTGCAGAACACGGGTTGGAAACGACGTATTGGCCAGGGGGTAGTTGGCCGGAATGAGCAACCCCGAACTTCGTAGCGGCCGGTTCGCTAAGTCTCGTCAACGTGCCGGCCCGGCGCGCGAACAGGTCGGTTGTGCAGTTCGATGAAGCTCCTGTGCGTGGTCCGCGCTGGGCGTCATGCTGTCGGCCGACCCTGCTTCGAGCTCGTCATACGATCTTGTTGAACGTTTCTGGTCGGCCGTGACCGGTGTGATGATTCGGCCGCTCGGGATGGTGTGCATACCCGGCTGTGGATCGTGGACGATGACCTGTGGGCGCTGATCGAGCCGCTGCTGCCGCCCTCGCCCGAGAAGGCTCCCGGCCCCCGGCCGGTGCCGGACAGGCTGTGCCTGCAAGGCATCCTGTACGTGCTGCACAACGACATAGCCTGGCAACTTCTGCCCCTGGAGATGAGGTTCGGCGGCGACAAGGGCTACGACTCCGACCCCAACCGGCGCGAACTCCGTGAGCGCCGGATCCTCCCGGTCATCTCCCGCAGAGGCGCCCCGAACTTGGAGGGCCTGAGCAAGCTCCGCTACGTCGTCGAGCAGACCTTCGCCCTGCTCCACCGGTTCGAACGCCTCGTCGTCCGCTGGGAGCGCCGCACCGAACTCCACAACGCATTCGCCTCCCTCGCTTGCAGTCTCATCTGCTGGAGAAGACTCAAGAAGGCTCGATCATGATCGCGTTACGAGCTTTGAGGAGTCGCCGAAACTTCACGAACGCCGAGCGGTCAGGAAGTACAGCGGGAGCAGGGTTCAAGGCCCAGTTCCTCCCGTGCTTCCTCCTCCGGTGCGGCCGCCCACTGCTCGACGGTATCCCGCTTTCCAGTCAAGGCTGGGCACTCGCTGTTGACGTGATAGGAGGTGCGGTGGATGCCTACGCGGTACATGACGATCCGCATGCTCTGCTGTCCCCTCGGTCGGTCCGTGGGTCAACCTACTTCAGCTGGCGGCAACCAATGGTGACCAGCTCGTAAGGTCGTACAGATCGAGGGGCATGCGGGGATCCCGCCCTCACTTACCTTCTCGGAGGGATCCGGGCTCTTGGAGGCAGTCACGAACACGCGTCACGCACACGGGTCCTGAACTCCTTGTCGAACCTGAACACCACCGTGGCGCCGGCTGTCTGCCGGTCTCCGCCCGGGCGCGCCCCGAGGCCGAGCCCCCGTTCGGACACTGCCGGGCGACACCAAGATGTGGTCAGATGCAGCAGTCGCATCCGGGACCACAGCCGCACGTGTCTGTCATGGCGTCCGCGGACGGTACAGCTGCGGCCGTGGGTGCGCAGCAGCCCTTGCCCTGCCAGGCGTCGCGGCCTTCCTTCACCGCGATCGCGGCGATGACGAGCGCGGCGATCGGGTCGGCCCAGGACCAGCCGAGGGTGGCGTTCAGCACCAGGCTGGCAAGCAGCACGGCGGACAGGTAGGTGCACAGCAGTGTCTGATTGGAGTCGGCGACCGTGTGCCCCGGGGCAGGCCGGGCAGGCCGGCGAGCCGGTCCCGGTCCAGGACCCGCGGCAGGTACCAGTCGAGCCGGCCGGGCTCCTGCTCCACGTAATGCCGGTCGAGGACCTTGAGCACGTACCGCTCTGCGGGGAGCAGTCCGGCCGCGTCCGCCGGGTCGGTGGTGACCAGCCCGCGCGGGATGCGTACACCGAGCTCCAGGGCCCGGGCCCGCTGCACCAACTGCCCCGGATCGGCGCCGCCGATGGAGGCCAGGGAGGCAGCAGTCAGCTGCTGGGCCAGCGCGGTCCACGCGTCCCGGTACACCATCCGCCCGCCGCCGGGCGGCGACCGGCTCGCGCTTGCCCTTCACCCACATCGGTGCGACGGCCTCCATGCGGATCCGGCCGCCGACCAGGCGGGTCGTCTCCTCGCCGATCAGGATCTCGTGCGGCTCGGCGTGCGACTGGAGGCGGGCGGCGGTGTGCACGACGTCCCCGACCACCCTGGCCGCGCCGCCGAGTGCCCCCGCCACCACGGCCTCTCCCGAAGCGATCCCGCAGTGGGTGTCCAGCGGCACCCCCGCACCGGACCCTCCGGCACCGGTCCCGATGGCCGTCACGGCCTCCCGGACGGCGCACGCCGCCCGGACCGCATGCAGCGCGTCGTCCTCATGGGTGACGAACGCCCCGAATACGGCCATCACGGCGTCGCCGATGAACTTCTCGACCACACCCCCGTGTTCGGTGACCGCCGTCGTGCAGGCCCGGTAGTACCGGTCCATCGTGCGCCGCAGCGCCTCGGGGTCCAGGGTCTCGGCGAGCACCGTCGAGCCGACGAGGTCGATGAAGACCGCCGTGACGATTCTGCAGCTGTCCGACGACGGCGCCCCCACGACGACCGGTGTGCCGCACCCGGGGCAGAACCGGGCTCCGTCCGGCACCGTGGCACGGCAACCGCCGCACCGAGCGGCACCGTTCACAGGAGCTTGAGGTCCTGTCCCTCCACCTCGCCGGTCACCGCTTCCAGCCGATCCTTGACGGAGTTGAGGACCTGGACCTCGTGCTCGCTGAGCCCCGAGAGGACCGAGCGTTGCTCGGCCGCCAGCAGGTCCACCGGGTGGCCGGCCTCACGTAGTGCGTGCAGGGCATCGAAGGGCATGGCTACCGGTACCTCGTTCCCGTAGTGCGGCCAGTCGAGCGTGACGCCGGCCGGTCCGATGGAGCACTCCACGACCGCTGCCGCCGCGAGGGCGCCGATGGCCTCCTGCCGCTTCCGCTCGTCCGCGGGCAGCGGCGGCCAGATCCCCTGGACCAGAACACCCTGGGCATACAGTCGCGCAATCATTTCCGTACGATTCGATGCGCCCGTTCTTCGGAGCATGTTGCATAAGTGAGCCGCCACCGTGTGCGGGCTGATGCACAGAGCCTCAGCGATGTCCCGGTTCGAGGAGCCGGCGGCCACGAGCGAAGCGATCAGAATCTCACGCCTGGTCAAATTCTTTGACCCCATTTCGGGGAGCGAAGCATGGGTCGGCAGAGAAGCTCCGCGCTCCCGGGCGTCAGATTAGCTGCGGGTCATGCTCCGGACAAGCACGCCTTGAGCGGGATCACACGCCGCCGGGTTCATAGTCGATCGAGGGATATGAAAGCCGGGGAGCGCCGGAGCAGCCTTGCGTTTGCACCTGGCCGTGACCGTCTCCATGAAGGAGTGACCCATGTCGCAAGCACCCCTCGACGCGCTGCGCAGCGCCGGCACCCCGGTCGACCTGCTGTCGGTGTCCGAGCGCGAGGTCTTCAACGCCCTCAGCCCGGACGAGGTCGCGGTCCTCGGCTCGATCCAGACCCGGCTCAACGCCGTGTCGGCCGCGGTCGAGGGCCAGGTGAAGGACAACCAGGTCAACGTCCTCTGCTGATTCCAGCCCCGGCGGGTCCGGCGGCAGCGACCGCCGGACCCACCGGAGAAGATGCGCCGGACCGCCGTGCACCCGGACACCCAGTGGAGCGTGATGATGGACCAAGTCAGCAGATACCTGGTGCTGAGCGACCGCGCGTATGCCGACACCACCGGCGTCCCGGTCCGGCTTGCCTATAGCACCCGCACCGCGAGCACCATCGCGGTGGACCTCCCCACCGCGCGGGCACTCGAGGCCGGCGACGCCGGCGCGCTCACCCCGGCCTGGACCGGCGCCATGCGCGCGGCCCAGCTACTCGTGCCGGCCGGCGAGGACGAGCTGTCCGCCGTACTCGACCGCAACCGGCGGGCGTCGGCGGAGCGTTCGGCGGTGCACATCGCTCTGTTGCCGACCTCCTACTGCAACATGGGCTGCGCCTACTGCGGCCAGGAGCACACCCGAGGCGGGCTGTCCCACACCCATCGCAGCCGGGTCCGCGACCGCGTGCTGCGCGCCGTGACCGCCCCGGAGACGCGCAGCGCCCGCATCGACTGGTTCGGGGCCGAACCGATGATGGGCTACGCGGTCATCCGCGACCTCGCCCCCCGGTTCGTCGCCGCCGCCGCCGAGCGCGGGGTCGCCTACTCCTCTGTGATCGTCACCAACGGCTCCCTCCTCACCCCGAAGAAAATCAACACGCTCATCCACTCCTGCGGGGTCACCCATTTCGAGATCACGATCGACGGGCCGCCGGATATACATAATGAACACCGGCCACTGAAAAGCGGCCGCGGATCTTTCTGGAACATCGTGCGCGCCGTGCGTTCCGTACTCGACGAACCGGATCTGGGTCCCACCCATTTCGCGTTCCGAACGAATTTCGATGTGCACAACCAGGACGCCATCCCCCGCTATGTCGAGCTGATGGCGGAGCTGGGTTTCAGTCACCCCCGCGTGTCCTTCTCGATCTTTCCCGTCCACTCGTGGGGAAACGACGTATCGGCGATCGAGGTGTCCAAGCACGAGTTCGCCGCACGCGAGACGGGGTGGCTCCGGCTGCTCGCCGAGCACGGGCTGCACACGCAGCTGATGCCGACCACCGCGCGGAAGGTCCTCTGCCCCGCCACGACCCGCTCGTCCGAGATCATCAGCAGCACCGGCAACATCTTCTCGTGCAGCGAGTACCCCCTCGTCCCCGAGGCCGAGCGCACCCTCGCGCTGACGCACATCGACCGGGCAGGCACCGAACCGGTCCGGCCGCTGGGCCCCTTCGACGGCTGGAACGACGAGATCGCCGAGGGCACCACCTGGTGCAAGGGCTGCGTCTTCATGCCCACCTGCGGCGGCGCCTGCCCCAAGGCATGGCAGGAGGGCCATCCGCCCTGCCCCAGCTACAAGTACAACGTTCAGGACAGGCTCGATCTCATCGCCGCCCAATGCGGCCTGCGCGAAGTGGCCGGTGAGCCCGCCGGAGCCCGGTGATGACGGCGGAGACCGGCCCGGACTCCCCTCGCCGGCTGCTCATCGGGGTGTGCGGCTCCGGCAACGTACTCGCCGTTCCGCAGTACCTCATGGCCCTGCGTACCGGCCTCGGACCCGGCGTCGAGATCCGCATGGCCATGACCCGCTCCGCCGCCGTGCTCGTCCCGGCCGCCACCATGCGGCTGCTGTGCCGGGACGTCTACTGCGACGGCGAGGACGAACTGACGACCGGCCATGTCGCCCCCGCCGTCTGGGCGGAGCGGTTCGTCGTCCTGCCCGCCACGGCCAACATGCTCGGCCAGGCCGCCAACGGACTCGCCTCCGGACTTCTCAGCTCCGCACTGCTCGCCCATGAGCGCCCGGTGTTGTTCTTCCCGAGCATGAACAGCCTGATGTGGGAGCGCCCCGCCGTCCGCCGAAACGTGGACCGGCTGCGCGCTGACGGTCACGCCGTGGTGGACCCGGTGCCCGCCCCCGCCTGGCAGATCTCCGCAGGCGACGTACGCAAGAACCTCGGGCTGCCGCCGCCGACCACCGTGACCGCGGTGATCCGCGAGTTCCTGGACATGAACGTCCGCCCGCTCGGCGGCTGAGCATCGGCACCAGCACGAGGAGGACACGTGGCACCCACCGGACAGAGGTTCCGTAAGGCACTGACCAGCGGACCGATGTCGGTGCGCGGCTTCCGGCTGCTGCTCGTCGGGCAGCTCTTCTCCACGGTCGGCGACTACTGCTACGCCGTGGCGCTGCCGTGGCTGATTCTCTCCGGTGACGGCGGTCCCGTCCTGCTCGGCACGGTCCTGGCCTGCTACGGCATCCCCCGCGTCGTCACCATTCCGCTGGGCGGCCTGGTGGCCGACCGGATCGGCGGCCGGCGGGTGATGCTCGTGGCAGACCTGGTGCGGGCCGTGGCCGTGGGCATCCTCGCGGTGCTCGCCTCGGCCGGAACACCGACACTGGCCCAGCTCGCGCCCATCGCCGTCATCCTGGGCGCCTGCTCGGGGATCTTCATCCCCGCCTCGTACACCCTTCTGCCCGAACTGCTGCCCAAGAAGGACCTGGGCCGGGGCAACGCCCTGTCGACCATGGTCAACCAGGTCGGCGGACTCCTCGGGCCGACGGCGGGCGGCGCCCTGGTGGCCGCCTTCGACGTGGGCCTGGCGCTCACGGTCGACGCCGCCTCCTTCCTCGTGTCGGCGCTGGTGCTCGCCCGGATACGCTCCGGCGCGACCGCGGAGGCGCCGCAGCAGGACGGGCCCGCGGGTGCCGACGAATCCCCGGCCCGCAAGACGTCCTTCGGCGAACTGCTTCGCCATGGGAGGCTGTTGCACGTTGTCTTGGTGGTGGCCCTCGTCTGCAACCTGGCCTTCGCCGGCACGATCGAGGTGGCCCTGCCCGAACTGGCCCGCCAGGGCATGGGCGCCACCGGCTACGGCGTCCTGCTGACCTGCCTGAGCCTGGGCGGTCTGGCCGGTTCGCTGGTGGCCGCCCGCAGCCTGCCGGTGGAGTCGCCCGCCTATCTCTTCGCCGTCCTCGCGGTCGTCATGGGCATCGCTCTGGGCGCCGTCCCGTACGCCGGGGGCCTGGTCGGCGCCGCGGTGTGCGTGTGCGTCTACGCGCTGGCAAGCGGCTGGCAGAACATCGTCGTGGTGACGATGCTGCAGGTCTGGGCCCCCCGGCACTCATCGGCCGGGTCATGAGCTTGGTCATGCTGGCCGTCATGGGCGCCTTCCCGGTCTCCGTGGCCGTGGCCGGCTTCGGGGTCCGCCACCTCGGCGCGGCCCCGTTCTTTCCGGTGGCGGGCGCGGCCATCGCCCTGTCCGTACTGGGCGCGCTCACCCAGCGCGCCTTCCGCGACCACCGCGCCGGCACCGAGTACGCCCCACCGGTCTCCGTACCGGAGGAAGCCCCGCAGAGCGGGCCCGCATCCGGCGTGCCGGCCGCCCGTGCCACGCATCCACGGCAGGAAAACAGTCAGGAGTCACAGCAATGAGCGTGTTCGTCCCGTTGGGCAGGCCGCAGTTCGCAGGGGAGTCAGACCACGGTCGGCGGCCGGGCCGGGGCACCGGCAACACCGCCTACCTGCTGGTCAATCCGCCGGTGACCGACCCGACTACCGCCTACCACTCGATCCCGTACCTCGTGGGTGCCGCCCGCGAGGCCGGCCACACCGAGTACGGCTGTGTAGACGCCAACCTCGACACCTTCACCTACCTCGCCGACCCCGAGCGCTTCGGCGCCGCTCTCGGCGCCGCCCGCCGCGCCCGCGCCGAGATCGAGGCCAGGTCCGCCGCCCCGCGTCGGCACGACGAGATCCGTTACCGGCAGGCGCTGGCCGCCGAGGGCCTGACCGCCACATCGGCCCGCGACGCGATCGGCGTGTTCCAGGACCCCGAGCACTTCTGCCACCCCCCGACCTATGCCCAGGCGGTTGCGGTGATGAGCCGGTGGTGGGACCTGATCGCCCTGGAGATGCCGCCCGGTACGGCGGACGGCTTCTCTATGCGGGCGAAGTCCGTCGTCAACCTGTGCAGTACGGCGGACCTGTCCGACTCGGCGGTCCCGGCGGCCGTGGCCCGCCCCTTCGAGGGCTACTTCGCCGACGAGTTCGTCCCGAAACTGCGCGAACGCCCCTGGGCGGTGGTGGGCCTGTCGGTCAACTACACCAGCCAGCTGCCCGTCGCCCTGAGGATGGCGCGCCTGATCCGGACCGTGCTGACCCGACACGGTGATCGTCTTCGGCGGCACCGAGGTCGGCGACGTGGCCAAGTACGCCCCGGACCCCGCGGCCCCGTGGCGGGTCTTCCAGGACGCCGACCTGATCGTCCCCGGCGAGGGCGAGACCGCCCTCATCGGCATCCTCGACGCGGTCGGCAACGGCGCGGTCCGGGGCGGCGACGCCTTCGAGGCCATCGGTGGCGTGATGACCAGGAGCCGGCCGGCCCCCGACATCGCGTACGGCAGCGTGGCGGCGCTCGCCTCACCGGCGTACGACGTGTGGGACTGGGAGCGATACTGGGCACCCGAGCCGGTGATTCTCTACAGCCCGACCCGGGGCTGCTACTGGAACAAGTGCACCTTCTGCGACTACGGCCTCAACACCGACCGGCCGACCTCGCCGTCGCGTGAACGCCCCGTCGCAGCCGTGCTGGAGGACCTGCGGGAGGCGAGCCGCTACGGCAGGACCCTGTACTTCGCGGTGGACGCCATGTCTCCCCGCTATCTGGGCACCCTCGCCGCCGCCCTCGCGGAATCGACCCTGGACCTGCGGTGGGCCGCCGAACTGCGGTTGGAACGCACGTTCCCCAAGGGTGCCGTGGGTGAACTCCTCGCGGTCTCCGGCTGCGTCGCGATCTCCTTCGGCTACGAGTCCGGCAGCCAGCGGATCCTCGACCTCATCGACAAGGGGGTCGGGATCGACGTCGTCCCCGATGTCCTGACCGAGCTGGCACGCAACGGCATCGCCGCCCAGATGATGGGCTTCACCGGCTTCCCCACCGAGACCCGGGTGGAGGCGCTGGCGACGTACGAGTTCCTCCAGCACCACGAGAAGCTGTGGACCACCTCGGGCATCGGGGTGTTCTCGCTGACGCCCGGTTCCATCGTGGCCAAGGACCCCGGCCGCTTCGGGATCGAGCTGATGCCGCTGTCCGCCTCCGACGGCATCCGGCGCTACGTGCCCTGGCGGGACCGGGAGACGGGCGAGGTCCACTGGCCGGCGCAGGAGGACCCGCGGATTCCCCGCGAGTACATCACCGGCCACTGCAGGACCAGCTTCGACCGCCCCTTCGTCGGCGGCATCGACTCCGCGCACAGCCTGCTCTACTACGCGCGTTTCGGCCGGGGACTACTGCCCGAGGCGCCCGAGGGGTCCGGTCGCGAGGTGGAGCCCCGCGTCCGCCTGGTTGAGGAGCCCGTGGTGAGGGTCCCGTTCGCCTCCGTCGACGAACTGACCGGCGTCGACGAGCTGATGGCGGAGGTGAGCCGCAGGAGCAGGACGCACCTCGACACCACGTCCGGCGCGTACGGGGACTGGCTGGACGGCCCCGGCACGGCCCGCCCCGGGACCTGCGGCGTCCTGGTCATGGCGCACGGCGACCTCGTCGAGGTGCCCGCCGGAGTGGACTTCGGCACGGACAACGCCATGACCCGCGCCCTGCGCGCGATGCTCGCGACGCAGGCGCGGGTCTGAGAACGCCCGGGGGACCGGGCCGGACGATGGAGACGCCAGGCGTCTCGAACCCGGGGAAACTGGGTATTCGACCGGCTCGGCCGCCGGGTGCGAGGGTCGTGCCGACCCTTGTCCTTCGTCCCTCGGAAAGGCCCGGAGTGCCCGGCCCGGCACCACGGTCAGCGCGCCGACGACGATCAACGCGAGCAGCACCGTGTGGGTGGCGCCGAGATCGAGCCCCGCCGTGCCGACGCTGGACGAGGTGGTAGATCTCAACCGATGACCCACGCTGAGCCTGGCACTTCCCAGCGGCCCCGCCAAGATCAACGACGATTCAGGACAAGCTCCCGATCCACGGCCTGCAGGCGCCTGGTCGACACGGAGTGTGACTGACAAGGGCAAGGGAGGGGTGGTGACCGAGTGGGCGGGGTGCACTCCGGGAGGCCGTGACCGGGTGCTGAGCAGGTGATGCGTTTAAGAGGTCGCGCAGATAGGCGGCCGCTGGGACGGCGTTGAGGGTGTGTACTCCAGCTGGGCTCAGAAGACACCGGTTACAGAGCGCTATGAGGGAGCCATGGCTGTCACCTACTTGATGCTCGCGCGGCTACCTGAAGGGGGCTTGGACGCCTTCGACGCTTATGAAGGGGCTGTCCTGCCTCTCCTTGCTGAGCATGGAGGGCGTCTTGAGCGTCGACTGCGCACTCTGGACGATCAGGTCGAGGCCCACCTCATATCCTTTCCCGGCAGCGAGGATCTCGCTGCCTACCGGGCGGATCCCTGGCGTTCTGCCGCTGCACCACTGCTTGAGGCTTCTGGAGCAGCGGTCGAACTGCTCGCGGTGCGCGACCTCTTAGCCTTGATCCACCGAAGTGGTTTGAGTGTGATCTTCTGATCGGTTTCTGGGCCGGTTCGGGTCGGTGGCTGGGTATGGGCAGGTTGTATCCGCTGGTTTGCCCAGCTTTTCCACGGTGTGGTTCCGGTCGGGCCCTTGCGGGCGGGTGGACGGGGGCTGTTCGTGTCAGCCGGGTGGCCCGTGGGCGGTGTCGAGCAGGTGTGTCCAGGCGTGCTGCCAGGGCCAGTTGCGTGGCAGGTGCAGGGTGATGCGCCGTGCTGAGCGGGCGATCCGGGCCGGAACGTGGACGAGGTGGGTGCGGATCGTGGTGGTGGTGGCCCTGGCGTGGAACGTGGAGGCCAGCGCGCCGGCGGCCCGCAGCAGGTTGTAGGTCATCGCCCACAGCGTGAGCCAGGCGGCGTTGGCGTTGAAGTTTCCGGACGGAAGGTGGGCCAGAGCCCCGGCTTTGCTGTCGGCGATGACCTGCTCGATGACGGCGTGGTGACGGTGTTCCTGCTCGGCCTGGAGCGTCGGGGCGGGCTGGTCGGTGAAGAACGGGTGGTAGCGCCAGACGGGAAACAACTCGCCCTGTTCGCCCACAACGGCGGGTTTGGCCAGGTCACGGACCCGGCGCACGATCAGCCGGGCGGTGACCCGTTCGCTCTTCTTGCGGCCGGTGAACGCGGTGTAGGCGGGTATCTCGGCGACTTCGGCGTTGGAGATGAGTTCGCCGGTCTCCGGGTCGGGCACCGCGGTGGGGTAGGTGATCTGCTGCCATGCCCCGTCGGGAATGCCCAGGACGGCCCGTTTGATGGAGGGGTTCATCCCGCAGGTGATCGAAAAGCGGGCTCCGGCCCGGCGGCAGGCGGCGATCACCCCGCCGTTGTAGAACTGCGAGTCCGCTCGCAGGATCCGGGTGCCGGTGCAGCCCGCCTCGGCGGCGGTGGCGAGTGCCTCGCTGACGAATTTCGGGGCTCCACGGGAATCGGCTGCCTTGCCGCGGCGCATCCGTACTGCGGCGATCACCGGGCGCGACTGTGGGGTGCAGATCGTGGCGAGCAGGGGGTGCATGGTGCGGATGCCCTTGAACCGGCCGTACTCGGCGCCCTGCTTGGCCCGGCCGTAGACCCGTTTGTGGGTGGAGTCGACGTCGATGAACGCCGTCGTGCCGGAGCCGGGCAGCAGGGGGGTGTGGGCGGCCAGACCGGCGAGGAACCTGCGGTGGACGGCGTGGAGTTGGAGTGCGTGGCCGTGGGTGAACGCGCGGAGGAACGTGCCCAGCGTGGACGGCGCGCGGATCCCCCGGAACAGGGCCGGCATCGCACCGTGCCGCAGCACGTGGAGGTCGTCGATACTGTCCGCCCCCGCCGCCATGCCGGCCACGATGCTGCTGACCTTGGCACCCGCCGCGGCCCCCGCGCCGTTCGCTGTCCCGGTCAGCCTCACCTTCTGGGCCACCAGACGCGAAAGACCACACCGCTCGGCCAGCCGCATCACCGGAACCAGCCCGGCCAGCGCGACCAGATTCGGATCATCGAACGCAGCGGAGACCGCCGCCGGCGTATGGGAAACTTGCATCTCGGAAGTGCCTTGCCGATCGTGCGTGCTGGAAGCCTGAAGAACTCCCATCATCACAGGTCACAAGGCACTTCCTCGTTTCCGGAAGAGTCATCCACAGACATCACGTCGGTGGATCAAGG
>NZ_NEUE01000213.1 GCF_002910905.1 Streptomyces sp. SM11
CGGTTTCCGCCTCGTGGTGCGTGTTCGCCGTGGATCGAGGTCCCCGAGGATCTGGTTGTCGGGGCGAGGCCGGCGTAGGAGGCGAGGTGGGCGGCGCTGGGGAAACCGGTGCCGTCTCCGACGGTGACCAGCAGGACTGCGGCGGTCCTGACTCCGACTCCCGGCATCGAGGTCAGGACCGGGTGAAGAGGGTGGGCCTCCAGCAGGCTGTTGATCTGCGCTTCGAGTGCCCGGCGCTGGTCGTGGACGGCTGCGAGGGAGGCGGCCAGGGACGGGATCACGATGTCGAGGGTGCCCGTGCCGGGAACGATGACGGTCTGTTCGTCGAGAGCGTCGAAGACATCGTCGATCAGCCGCGCGGCCATCCGCGGGGCTTTCGGGCGGATGAGTTCGACGAGTCTGCGGCGGCCGGCTTTCCGCAGAGCGGCCGGGGATCCGTGGCGCTCGAGGAGCCAGGTGACCGCAGGGTGGTCCAGCCGGGGCCCGAGCACGCGCTCCAGCGACGGGTGAAACTGGGTGAGGAGCCCGCGTATCCGGTTGCTGGTGCGGGTCGCCTCGGCCGCGAGGTCCTGGTCGAAGCCAGTCAACACCGTGAGCTCGGCGGTGATCTCGTCGGTCAGCTCCAGCGAACGCAGAGTGTGGGGCATCGTCCGGGCGGCGTCCGCGATCACCGCCGCGTCCTTCGCGTCCGTTTTCGCCTCGCCCGGATACAGATCAGCGATCCGTCGCATGGCAAGCCCGGGCAGGTAGGCGACCTCGCAGCCCGCGTCGCGGGCCACGGTCAGGGGCAGAGCGCCGATGGACGCTGGCTGGTCCACGATGACCAGGACCGTGCCGAACTTGGCCTTGAGCTTGTCGAAGACCGCCCGCAGCTTCGGCTCGCTGTTGGGCATCGGCTTGTCGAAGACCTTCTTCCCGGCCGGGGTGAGCCCGTGGCCGTGGTGGGCGGTCTTGCCGACGTCCATCCCGAGGAAGACGCCCACGCCTTCGATGTCGAACATCGCACCCTCTCCAGGTCGTTGACCGTGCCGGCCTCGGCGGTGGCACCGTGCTCGCGCATCCACGTTATGCAGACCTGCCGCCCGCGAACTGCCCGGCATTGCGCCGGATCGGGCGGTAGCCGGGTCTCTCATCAGCGTCTCCGACGGCACCTGCCGGGCCCGGCGACACCACCCCCCAGGTCATCCGATCGACAGAGGGGACACAGTCATACCGGCCCCGGAGGCCAGCGGCCCCATTGCAGGACCGCGAAAAACATAACGGGGGGGGCGGGGCGTTACGCCGCCTCTGTGAGGTCCGCCTCCGTCAGGGAGGTGACCAGGATCGTGCGGGGGCCCGGCTCGATGCCGGGCACCGACGGGACGGCGAGCAGGCGGCACCCCGCGGCCAGTGCGGCGGCGGCACCCGTGGGGGTGTCCTCGACGGCCAGGCAGTCCTGCGGGGCCACCCCGAGCGCGGCCGCGGCGGCCAGGTACGGGTCGGGGTGCGGCTTCCCGCGTGCCGTCTCGCCCGAGGCGACCGACGCGTCGAACCGGTGCCGGCCCAGGGTGTCGAGCACCAGGTCGGCCACATGCCGTTCGGACGCGGTCACCAGGGCGGTCGGCACCCCCAGCGCGCGCGCCCGGTCCAGGAGCCGGAGGGCGCCCGGCTGGACGGCCACTCCGGCCGCCACCTGTGCGGTGAACTCCCGGTCGAGCAGGGTGGCCGTCTCCGCCTCCGACAAGGCGGTGAGGCCGCCGCGGACGAGAAGGGCGGCCGCGTCGGCCACCGCGGCGCCCGCGAACGGGGCGAGGGTGCCCGCGTCGGCCGGAGAGCCCTGCGTCCGCAGGAACCCGGCGACGGTGTCCAGCCAGGCGTGCTCGGTGTCGACGAGGGTGCCGTCCATGTCGCACAGCAGGGCGGCGGGGCGGGGGAGCGGAGGCATACGGGGCTCGCTGTTCCTGGGATGGGCTGCCGGAGGAGGGAAGGGGTCCCTGCTGGTCAGGGGTGGGGCGCGGCCGGCGGTGTGTCAGTCGGCGGCGGTGCGGACCAGTGGATTGGCCTGCACCGAGTTGCGTACGGTGAAGACGACCGAGCCGGGCCGGTAGCGGTCGTCCGAGGTCTCGACGGGGCGGCCCTCGGACGTGGTCGTGGTGCGGCGTACCCGCAGCAGCGGGGAGCCGCGCCGGACGCCCAGCTCCCGGGCGTCCGTGGTGCCCGCGGCGACCGCGTCCAGATGGTGCTCGCCGTGGCTCATGATCACGCCGGCCTCGTCGTACAGGCTCTGGGTGACCGAATCGCAGTCGTCCGGCAGCCGCTCGACGGCCGCCGCCGCCCACCCGGCGTACACGGTGCGTTCCAGGAGCGCCGGCTCGCCGTCCAGGGTGCGCACCCGCAGGACGTGCAGGACCGGGTCGCCGGGTGCGAGCTGGAGCAGAGCGGCCTGGGCCTCGGTCGCCTTCGCGCGGTGTGAGCGGAGCACCAGGCCGCCGGGGGCGCGGTCGCCGGCCCTGGCCCACTCGGCGAAGCTGCGCAGCTCGGTGAAGCTCTGGCTGGGTGTGGTGGACAGGACGGTCCGGCGGGCGCCCTGCCGGGAGCCGATCAGGCCCTCCGACTGGAGCGTGCCGAAGGCCTGTCGGAGGGTGCCGCGGGAAACGCTATGGGCCAGGGCCAGTTCGGACTCGGACGGCAGCTCGGAGCCCACGGGGTGGGTGCCTTCGGCGATGGCGCGGCGCAGCTCATCGGCGATCTGCTGGTGCCGTCGGGTCACGTCTCTCCTTGGGGCTATCGGGCTGCCGGGCTTCCGGTACGCAGAGACGATCATGTCATCCGCGCACTGCGTGGCGCATCCATCTGACTGCGCGCAATCGGTGTTCTCCCTGGAGTGCGAACCCTGCGTCTAACCGCTTTGGGGGTGGGTAAACCTACGTCTTTATAACGCTTCTGACCTGCACTTTTTATCTCCGCAAAGCTTTACCGGCCGGTCACTTGGCTGCTAGCTTCGGCTGGCTTACTGACGATGGCTTGTCCATACAGGTGGCTCGCCGAAGACCCAGGAGTTCGCATCGTGAAGGCACACCATCCCCGCCGCGTCCTGACCGCCGCGGCCATCGCCGGCCTCACCGCCCTGGTGGCCACCGGCTGTGGCTCCGCACCCGACAACGACGGTGCGAAGAACAGCAAGGCCGCGAAAGCGGAGTCGGCCGCGGACCTCGGCGGCATGGAGAAGCTCGTCGCGGCCGCGGAGAAGGAGGGCAAGCTCAACGTCTACGCCCTCGCGCCGGACTGGGCCAACTACGGCGAGATGATCGCGGCCTTCGAGAAGAAGTACGACATCGAGGTCAACAACGAGGACCCGGGCGGCAGCAGCCAGGGCGCGCTGAACGCCGCGGCCAAGCGCAAGGGCCAGGACCGGGCCGTCGACGCGCTGGACCTCGGCACGTCGTACATGCAGGAGGCCAAGAAGCAGGACCTCCTCGCGCCGTACAAGGTCGAGGGCTGGGGCGACATCCCGGAGGCGCAGAAGCAGCCGGACGCCTCCTTCATGAACAACTACGGCGGCTTCATGTCCATCGGCTGTGACGCCAAGGCCGTGAAGAACTGCCCCGAGACGTTCAAGGACCTGCTCAAGCCCGAGTACCGGAACAAGGTCGCGCTCAACGGCGACCCGACCGAGTCCGGGTCCGCGCTGGCCGCCGTCATCGCCGCCTCGCTGGCCAACGGCGGCTCGCTGGACGACGTCCAGCCGGGTCTGGACTTCTTCCAGGAGCTGAAGAAGAAGGGCAACTTCGTCCCCGCGAAGTCCACACTCGCCACCATCCAGCAGGGCGAGACGCCGATCTCGATCGACTGGGACTACCTCAACCTGGGCTACGGCGTGAAGCTCAAGCCCAAGGGCGTCGACTGGCAGGTCGCGGTGCCCTCCGACGGCCTGTACTCGCGCTACTACAACCAGGGCGTCAACAAGTACGCCCCGCACCCGGCCGCCGCCCGCCTGTGGCTGGAGTTCATCTACAGCCCCGAGGGCCAGAACATCTGGCTCAAGGGCTTCTCCCGCCCGGCACTCCTGGACGCGATGAAGAAGGACGGCACCGCCAACAACGCCGCCCTCGCCGAGATCCCCGAGGTCCACGGAACTCCCAAGGAGCCGACCGCGGACCAGGAGGCGAAGGCCAAGGAGACGGTCGTCCAGGGCTGGGGCAAGGCGGTCAGCTAAGCATGCCCGACAAGACCGCACCTCCCCCCGCGGGCAGCGGATCCGCCACCCTGGCGGACTCCGCGCCCGCGACGGGCCCGGCCGCCCCCGCCCGTCCCTCGCCTCCGGTACGGGACGGCGGCGCCCGGCGCCGCGGCGCGCGGCGGCACCGGTGGCCCGTCGTCGTTCCCTTCTTCGCGTTTCTCGCGGTGTGCTTCGGGCTGCCCGCCGGGACCATGGTGTACGGAGCGTTCACCGTCGTCGACTCGGCGAGCGGTGACAGCCGGTTCTCGACGGAGAACGTCAGCGGGTCGCTGTCCGGGGCGTACGCGACCGGGCTGACCGGGAGCGTCGAACTCTCGCTCGTGACCGCGCTGCTGGCGACCGTGATCGGCACGCTGATCGCGCAGGCCGTCGTCAGTTCCCCACGGCCGGCGCTGCGGGGCGTCGTCGTCTCGGCCAGCGGGGTGCTCGCCAACTTCTCCGGCGCCCCGCTCGCCTTCGCCTTCATCGCGACGCTCGGCACCACCGGCACGGTCACCCAGCTCTTCCACCTGGACCGGACGGGCTTCAGCCTCTACAGCTTCACCGGCCTGGTGCTGGCCTACCTCTACTTCATGATCCCGCTGATGGTGGTGACCGTCCTGCCCGCGCTCGACGGCCTGCGCTCCCAGTGGCAGGAGGCCGCCGCGTCCTGCGGTGCGACCCGCGGGCAGTACTGGCGGCACGTCGGCATCCCGGTGCTGACCCCCTCGCTGCTCGGCGGTGCGGTGCTGATGTTCGGCACCGCGTTCGCCTCGCACGCCACCGCCGCCGTGATGGTCGGCTCGTCGCAGCCGCTGATCACCATCCAGATCGCCAACGCCCTCAACGGCAACGTCCTGGTGGGCCAGGAGAACCTCGCCCTCGCGATGAGCCTCAACATGGTCGTGATCGCGCTGCTCGTGATGGCCGTACAGATACCGCTGCAGCGCAGGAGTACCCGATGGCTCGGATGAAGTTCACCTCGCGGGGCGTCGTCCTGCCGCTCGCCGCGCTGTATTTCCTGGTCCCCATCGGCGCCTCGATCTGGTTCAGCGTCAACGAGGTCGAGGGCATCAGCTTCGACGCGTACACGCAGGGGCTCGGCGCCGAGGGGCTGACCACCAGCCTGATGCTCTCGGTACGCCTGGGGCTGGCCACCATCGTCTGCGGACTGCTCCTGATGGTGCCGACCCTGGTCGCGATCTCGCTCTATCTGCCCAGGCTGCGCCGGATCGTCGAGATCCTGTGCATGATGCCGCTGGTCGTCCCGCCGATCGCCCTGGTCGCGGGCGTCACCACGGTGCTGTCCTGGGAACAGGACCTGGCCGACACGCCCCTGTACATGACCTTCCAGATCCTGCGGGACGAGGAGTTCCCGCTGGTCCTCGTGCTCGTCTACACGGTCATGTCCCTGCCGTTCCTGTACCGCTCGCTGGACGCCGGGCTGCGCGCCGTCGACCTGCGCACCCTCGTCGAGGCCGCCCGCAGCCTGGGCGCCTCGCGCCTGCAGACCCTGTGGCAGGTCGTCGTGCCGAACCTGCGGACCGCCGTGGTGGGCGGCGCCGTGCTCAGCCTGGCCATGGTGCTCGGCGAGTACACCGTCGCCTCCGTGCTCTCCTACCGCCCGTTCTCCGTGTGGATGGTGGAGATCAAGGACTCCGAGGCCCAGCTGTCGGTCGCGGCCGCGATGCTCAGCCTGCTGATCACCTGGGGGCTGCTGCTCCTGCTCACCACCCTGGCCGGTGGCCGGAGCCGCCGTCGTGCGAGCTCTGGCCGCGAGAACCGAAAGAAGACCGTGTCATGACCGTCCCCGTGCAACTCAAGCAACTGCGCCGGCAGTTCGGCTCCACGGTCGCTCTCGACGGACTCGATCTGGACATCGCCCCCGGCGAGATGGTCGCCCTGCTGGGGCCGTCCGGCTGCGGCAAGACCACGGCGCTGCGCATCATCGCGGGCTTCGAGAGCGCCGACGGCGGCGAGCTGCTGATGGACGGCCAGGACGTCACCTCGGTCCCGGCCCACCGTCGTGACATCGGCATGGTCTTCCAGTCGTACAGCCTGTTCCCGAACATGACGGCCGCCGAGAACATCGCGTACGGCCTGCGGGTACGGGGCCGGGCGAACGCGGAGCGCAAGGAGCGGGCCCGGGAACTCCTGGACCTGGTCGGCCTGCCCGGCCGTGAGGGCACCTACCCGCACCAGCTGTCCGGCGGCCAGCAGCAGCGCGTCGCGCTCGCCCGCGCGCTGGCGATCCGGCCCAGGGTGCTGCTCCTCGACGAGCCGCTTTCCGCCCTGGACGCCAAGGTGCGGCTCACGCTGCGCGAGGAGATCCGGCGCATCCAGCTGGACCTCGGCATCACCACCGTCTTCGTCACCCACGACCAGGAGGAGGCGCTGTCCATGGCGGACCGCGTCGCCGTGATGAAGGACGGCCGGCTCGAACAGTGCGCCGTGCCCGGCGAGCTGTACGACCGCCCGGCCACGCCCTTCGTCGCCGAGTTCGTGGGCACCATGAACCGGCTGCCGGGCACCGTCCGGGACGGCGGGGTCGTCGAGCTGTTCGGCCGGCGGCTGCCCATCCACGGCGCGACCCCCGCCGCCGGCGCCGAGGTCGACGTACTGCTGCGCCCCGAGGGCCTGGCGGTCGGCGCCGCCGACGACGGGGCGGGCACCCCCGCGACCGTACGGGTGGCGACCTTCCTCGGCCCCACCACGCGGCTGCACCTCACCACGGACTCCGGAGCCGTGTGCAAGGCCGACCTGCCCAGCTGGGAGGCGGCCGCGCTGGCGCCGGGAGCACGCTGCACGATCACCCCGCACGACAACCCCGTGCTGGTCGCCGAGCGAGCCGTTGCCCGTTCCTGAAGCGTGAACAGGGGGCACGTCGACAGCGAACGGTGTTCACGGTGGGCCGACGCCGACCGGACCACGCCGAACACCTGATGCCGGGGACCGGACGGCGACCGGTCCCCGGTCGGCGTTCACAGGTCGCGGTGGATCTTCGTGTTGGAGGCCTGGGCGCGGGGGCGGACCACCAGGAGGTCGATGTTGACGTGGCTGGGGCGGGTGACCGCCCAGCCGATCGTGTCGGCCACGTCCTCGGCGGTCAGCGGGGCCTCGACGCCCGCGTAGACCTTGGCGGCCTTCTCGGTGTCGCCGCGGAAGCGGGTGGTGGCGAACTCCTCGGTCCTGACCATGCCGGGGGCCACCTCGATGACGCGCACCGGGGTGCCGACGATCTCCAGGCGGAGGGTCTCGGCCAGGACGTGTTCGCCGTGCTTGGCCGCCACGTACCCGCCGCCGCCCTCGTACGCGGACAGCGCCGCGGTCGAGGAGAGGATCACGATCGTGCCGTCGCCGCTCGCGGTGAGGGCGGGCAGCAGGGCCTGGGTGACGTTGAGGGTGCCGATCACGTTCGTCTCGTACATCTGGCGCCAGTCGGCGGGGTCGCCGGTCGCGACCGGGTCGGCCCCGAGCGCTCCGCCCGCGTTGTTGACGAGGACGGCGAGGGAGCGGAACGCGGTGGCGAACTCGTCGACCGCCGCGCGGTCGGTGACGTCCAGGGGGTAGGCCGTCGCCTGGTGACCGGCCTCGGTGAGCTCGGCGGCGAGCGCCTCGACGCGGTCCTTGCGGCGGGCGGTCAGCACGACCCGGAAGCCGGCGGCGGCCAGCGTACGGGCGGTCGCGGCGCCGATGCCGCTGCTCGCGCCGGTGATGACGGCGATGGGGGTGGCGGCCATGGCGAACTCCTCGGACAGCTGATCGGGTACGGGGAAAGGATAGGCAGGCGTCGCGGGCATCCACGGGGTGGGCGGCCGTGGGCTGTGCGGGTGGGGGAGAGCGCGTCAGGCGGTACGTTCATCGGACTGATCGGTGTGGTCGCTATGTTCCGGTCATGCTGATGCTGAGCAGAAGACTGTTGATGCCGCTGTCCATCGCCGTCGCCGTGGCCGCGGCGACGACCGTGCCGGCCGCGACCGCGGTGCCGGTGGCCGATACCGACCCCGTTTCTTTCCCGGCCGCCGCCCCCGCCGTGCCCGAGGCGGACATGTCCCATCACGGCCACGTCTCCCTCTGGAGCGACCGGCTGGAGATCCGGCTCCGGACCGCGAACCTGGGGCCCACCGACGTACCCGCGTCGACGGTGCGGCTGCGGTTCTCCGAGCCGCTGTCCGTACGGCAACAGCTGCCGCCGGGCTGTCTGTGGGGCGGCGAGGCGGCGGTGCTGTGCGAGACGGGCGCCCTGACCACCGGCGGGCAGGCCCGGCGGACCGCACTGGATCTGCGGCTCGCGAGCCGCCCCGCCGAGGTGGTCGTGCGGGTCGACACCGTGTGGAGCGGTGGGGTGCGCGACGCGGACTCCGGCAACGACGCGCACCTGGTGCTGGCACCCTCCACCGGGGACCGGTACGCTTTCTGACGCTTACGCCCACCGGGTCGGGCGCCGGTGCCGGAAGCGGGAAGCGCGCTGTTACGCCGCCGCGCCACCGAACTCGCGGACCGCCTCGGACACGATCGTCTCCAGGTGGCCGTGATGGGCGCCGCGCCAGTACACCCGGGAGCACTCCGTGCACTGGGCGAACACGTCGTACGCCTGCTGCGTGCCGTGCTCCAGCCGTTCGCTCACGGAGTCCTTCGCGGCCCCGGTCAGGGTGCCGTTGCACGCGGTGCAGCGGGTCCACGGGGCCAGGGCCGGAGCGAAGCGGCCGAGGACGTCGCGGAGCTGCTCCTTGGGACGGTCGCTGTAGACGTACGCCCCCGCCCAGATCTCACGGCGGCGCAGCAGCCCGCGGTCCCGGGAGAGCAGGACGCGCCGCTCCCGCGCCGAGAGGGTGGCCAGGGCGGGGTCGCCGATGTCCTCGCTCTCGTACGCCGCGTCGACGCCGAGGAGCCGCAACCGGCGGGCCAGCGTGCCGAGATGGACGTCGAGGAGGAAGCGCAGGGGTGCGCCGGGGACCTGCTGGGGGCGTTCCACGGCGCGCACCTCGACGTGTTCGCCGGGTCCCGGCACGTGCGAGCGGGCCACCGGGGCACCGTTCACCAGCAGCGTTCCGGCCTCGGTGAGCGGGACGCCGAGGGACTCGATGACGTGGCCGAGGGCCGACGAGCCGTCCGTGACGAGGGGCGTGGGCCCGCCGCGGCGGTCATGCGGGACGAAGAGCCGCAGCTCAGGGGCTACTTCGAGGGTGATCTCGGGTCCGTTCACCCGGTCAGGATGCCACCGGAACGGGACGGCCTGCCAGGGATTTGCCAGGGAACGGGGCGGCGATCCGGCGGGGATGCGGGGGAGCTCCTCCGGGCTGCGGCGGGGCGTGCGGACGCGCGCCCGCGCGCCGTCAGCGCGGGGCGAACGCCGTCGGGGGTACGCCCACCGTCGCGGTGAACTCCCGTACCAGATGGGCCTGGTCGCTGTAGCCGAGGTCCGCGGCGAGCCGCGCCCAGTCGACGGCCGGGCCGGATCCGGCGCGCTCCAGCGCCTCGTGGATGCGGTAGCGCAGGATGACCCACTTGGGCCCCATGCCGACGTACGCGGCGAAGAGCCGTTGCAGGGAGCGGGCGGAGAGCCCCGTGTCCTGGGCGAGCCGGTCGACCCGGCGCACCGTGCGGTCCGTGCGCACCAGGTCGACGGCGGCCATCGCCAGTGTCGCCCGGGGATCGGGGCGGGGCTCCAGGGCCAGCAGGAGGGCGTCCATCGCCGCGACCCGCGCGTCCTCGTCGTCCGGACCCAGGACCGTTTCGGCGGGCGGCGGAGTACGCAGCACCTCGGCGGCGGCGATCCGGCGTCCCGTCAGGTCGCAGAGAGCGTGCCCCGGCGCGAACGGGCGGAAGCCGCCGGGCCGGAACTGCACCCCGCAGACCCGGCCGCGCCCCGCCAGCCCCCGGGTGAAGAGCCCGGGGGCGACGCCCGCGACCTCGGCGTACCCGGACCGCTCCTCGGGGGTCTCCCCGGCCCCGTACCGCTGGAGGACCAGGTTCACCGACGGGTGCGGGACGACATGGGCGGCGTACGGCTCGGTGAGGTCCCAGTCGATCAGCCAGTAGTGCTCCAGGTACGGGCGCAGCGCGGCGGCGGGCTCGCGGCGGCGGAAGCGTACGCGTGCGAAGAGGTCCGGGGCGCCGACGATGCCCCGGGTGTCGCGGCGGGGTCCGGCGGCCATGACCACGATCCTAGGGCGCGTCCTCCGCGGGCCTGTCGTGTTTCTTCAAGACGCGGGGCGGTGTGCGGACGCAGGATGGGAGCATGACGCAGAAGATCAGTGACCTGCTGGAAACCGCCGCGGCCCGGGCCCTGCCCGTGGTCCGGGGCATCGACGACGGGCAGTTGGGCGACCGTACGCCGTGCGCGGAGTACGACGTACGGGCGCTGCTGAACCACCTGTTCCTGGTGGTGGTGAACTTCCAGGCGCTCGCGGCGCGCGAGGAGGCGGATTTCGGCCAGGAGCCGGAGTTCGTGACGGGCGACTGGCGGGGCAGGTTCGGTGACGAGACCGCCCGGCTGGTGAAGGCGTGGGACGCGCCGGGCGCCGAGGAGGGCACGACCGGGCGGATGGGGCTGCCGGCCCGGACGGTGGGGCTCATGGTGCTCGGCGATCTGACCGTGCACGCCTGGGACCTGGCGCGGGCGACCGGCGCGGACTTCGTGCCGGAGCGGAGCGTGCTCGACAAGCTGGGTCCGGGGCTCGCGGCGATGGCTCCGCAGGCCCGGGAGATGAAGGTGTTCGGCGAGCCGTTCCCGGTGGGGGAGGGCGCTAACGCCTTCGAGCGGCTGCTGGCCGTGACGGGGCGCGATCCGGGGTGGCGTCCGCCCGGGGCGACCGTGAGCTGAGCCCGGCGGGCGGCCCGGCGGGGCACGGGGCGGCCGGGGCGTCGTAGAGGGGGCCGAGCGTGGCGTACGCGTCGTCGACGACCCCCTCGGCCAGGAGCAGCATCTCCTGCTCCGCCAGCCGGGCCGCCCGGTGGGTGTACGGCGACGGCGGCGCCGGGTGCCTGCGGCGCCACCAGCAGTCGCAGGCCGCGTAGATGCCGCCGCCGAAGACGAGCACGGGGATGGACAGGGCCAGCAGAACATCGCCCACGGCGGACCTCCTCGATGGTCGGTGTCTTGTGCATCGGCGTGGCCGGTGGGCCAGCTGAAGATCGATCGTCGGCCAAATCTCCGTAATATTTGGCTCGAACCGGCCGAACGCTTGCGTGCGGGTGTGTGGGATTCCGATCGGGCATCGGCCGGAATCGGCTCTCCGGGGAGGGCCGCGTGGTGATCGAATAGTGCCGTGACAACTGCGGCGGGTGTGGCAGTCGCTGAGTCCTGAAAGCCGTGCCTCCCTGCTGTGGGCCGAGAACAGGAACGACCTTCTTGCGGCAGGTCTGCTCATACCGGTGCCGGGCGCGGACGGTAGTCCCGAGGTACGCATCGACCACCAGGTGAACGTGTGGGATCGCTACAACTGGGATGGGCGTAACGGGGATGCCCGGTGAACGGGGTGCGGCCAGGATCCCGGTTGCTCGTGTGGGGGGCTTGTCTCGTCTTGTTCGGTGCCGGGTGCGCCGATGGGAGTGGGCAGGACGCCGCGCCGGGCGGCAGACGCGGGGTGTCCTCCTGGGACGAGGGGGTGACTGCGTCGGCCGTCGCGGAGCGGCTGGGCGTGCGGACGCCCGAAGTGGCCTCGGATGTGCGGGCCGGATACCGGAAGGGCCAGGACGACGCGCTGCTACTGGCCTTTGTGGTGCCGTCCGGAGACGTGGACGGCTTTCTCGCCGGGCTGGATCCGGAGGAGCCCGTGGAGGAGCGGGTCGTACCGTTCGCGGGGGAGAGCGTGCCCGCCGCGTCCTTCGCCCATCTCGGCCTGCCGGAACCGGTTGGCCTGCTCGGTGTTCGAACGGCGCAGGTGTGCGCTCCCTGCGACGACGACCTGAACGCTCTTCACGTCGCCGTCGCGGCGATCGACGGTGGACGCAGCCGCGTCTACGTGAAGGGCGTCGACTGAGCCGCACCTCCTCGCCGGGCACAAGCGGCTCCGGAGTGCGGGTTCGCCCGAATTCCGCTCAACCCCGGGTCAGGGCCACACCAGGCAGTACGCCTGGTGCCCCGCGTCGTGCAGCCGGTGGGAGAAGTCCTGCCACTTGTGGCGCGATTGGGTGCGGGAGGGCACTGACCTGGGATTTCCCGTGAGAATGTGCGTTGACCTGGGAAAACCCCTCTCGGCAGTTCTCACGGATCAACGCCGTTTCCCAGGCTCATGCGCCCTGGGTGCTCACTTTCTATCGACCTATCTACCTGGAACGGGTCGGTGCGAGCTCGGCGCCTGGTGTGGCTGATGTTCTGCTTGTCGCGCCTCATGGCTGCTCCGGGCAGCGACTTTGACCGTCGCTCACTGCGTATGTCGAGACTTCCGCCGAGCGCACCGACATTACGGGATCGGGTCCGCCATGTTCCCGGAAGCGCGCCGGGTCCCACAGGTAGAGGACATCGCCATCCGTGCTGAAAGCGAGCAGTGGACGATCGGTCGGGAGTGGTCCGTTGTGCACGGAGAGTTTGCCTTTGAGCGGCAGTACGCAGATCCGCGCTCCCTGGATGCCAAAGTAGAAATCCGGTGCAGTCGCGTTCACCACGTCACGGGCCGCGCGGTGGGCTGCATCGGAGGTCCGGCTCAGGAACGCAACTCCTCCAGTGACGACGAGCACGACTGCGGCAACAGTGGACACGACGCTCACGATGCTTTTCTCCCAGGCCCAGTGGAAGTGGCGAGCCCAGCCGTAGAGGGCCAGAGGCGGCAGGAGTAGCCCTATACAGCTGAGAGTGGGGAGCAGTGCAGCTGCACCGGTCCAATAGACGGGGGCGGAGACCGAGTCGGTGGGAATTCCGAAAGTGTCCTCCACGTACAGGAACTGCAAGAATGAGCCGACGAACGGCAGGACCCACGGCAGGGGCAGGACGAGCACGGTAAGCAGGCCGACGGCGTGCCTACTGAGTGACTCTGTCGGGAATCTTGAGGACGGGCAGCAAACGATCGTGGTGCTGCGCCAGGCTCGGTGGATCGTGCCGTCCGCGTTCTTCAGGAGCCCGTATTGTCCCTCCAGCCCTCTTCCGGAGCCAAGATCCCGCCGCTGACCGTGCGTGTCGCCCGGGCCAGCAACCCCCGGGGCACCACCGCGATGTGGATCCGTGACCGCCTCGACGGTCTGTGGAGCGATGAGGACTTCGCCGCCTGGTACCCGCGTGATGGCCGGCCCGGGCTCTCACCCGCGCAGCTGGCCACCGTCTGCGTGCTGCAGTACGCGATGAATCTCTCCGACCGCCAGGCCGCTGAGGCGGTGCGCTGCCGGATCGACTTCAAGTACGCCCTCGGGCTGGAGCTGGAGGACCCAGGCTTCCATCACAGTGTCCTGTCCGACTTCCGTGACCGACTGGCCGAAGGCGACCGTGCCGACCGGCTGCTGGGCCTGGCGCTCACCCGGATCCGGCGGGCCGGCCTACTCAAGGGGCGCGTCACGCAGCGCACCGACTCCACCCACGTCCTGTCCGCTGCCCGGGAGTTGACCCGTCTGGAGCTGGTGACCGAGGCGGTCCGCGCCGCGCTGGAGGAGGTGGCCCGCCAGGCGCCGGAGCTGCTGGATGACCTGGTCACGGCCGAGTGGGCGACGCGCTACGGGCGGCCGGTGCGCTTATGCTCCCAGCCCAGTCACCCCGTTGCCCGCCTCGAGCAGGCGGGCAACGACGCCCGCGAACTGCTGCACCATCTCGACACACACTTCCCCGGCGGCACCGTTTTGCCGCAGGCGAAGGTGCTCCGGGCGATTCTGGTGCAGCACTTCCTGGTGGACGCCAAGGGCCGGTTCCGGCCGCGCACGAAGCGCGACGGCCAGCCGCCCTCCCGAGTCCGGATCACCTCCCCGTACGAGACCGAGGCCCGCTGCACCATGCGCGGCGACACTCGCTGGAACGGCTACCTCGTACACGTGACCGAGACCTGCGATGACAAGCACGTCAACCTGATCACCGACGTGGCCACTGTCGTCTCCAGCGCGGACAGCCAAGCACTGCCCGGCATCCACGCCCGTCTCAGGAGGTTGCGTCTGCTGCCGGGGAAGCACCTGGTCGACGGCGGCTACACCTCCGTGGCCGGCATGGACTCCGCCGCCCGCCTCCACCGCGTCGACCTGATCGGACCGCTCGCGCCCAACACCAGCCCGCAACACCGAGCCCGGGACGGCTTCGGCAGGGACAACTTCATCATCGACTTCGACCGACGCGAGGTCACCTGCCCCAACGGACAGGTCAGCGGCAACTGGCAGGACCTCCCCGTGGCAGCGCCGACCAAGGTCACCGTCCGGTTCGACGCCCGCCAGTGCGGCCGCTGCCCCGAACAGGCTAAATGCACCCCAGGCCCCTTCCGCAGCCTCTACTTTCCCGCCCGCCACCTGCACGAACTCCAGGCCAAGAACCGCGCCGACCAGCAGGACACGGACTGGCGCCGGCTCTACGCGCGGCGCTCGGGGGCCGAGGGCACCATCGAGGAATTCGCGGACGGCCACCACGGCCGCCGGTGCCGCTACCGCGGACGGGCCAAGACCCACGTCCAACACATCCTGACCGCACTCGCGATCAACGTCGAGCGACTCAGCCTTCAGGAACCCGCCAACAGCCCCTACCGTCCCCGCCCTCCCACCGCGTTCCAGCAGTACCTCGACGCACGCGACCTGCCCCGACCCCTGTGGTGGCGGCAGGGAAAGTGACCCCC
>NZ_NEUE01000214.1 GCF_002910905.1 Streptomyces sp. SM11
CGCCCCCCCCGTTATGTTTTTCGCGGTCCTGCAATGGGGCCGCTGGCCTCCGGGGCCGGTATGACTGTGTCCCCTCTGTCGATCGGATGACCTGGGGGGTGGTGTCGCCGGGCCCGGCAGGTGCCGTCGGAGACGCTGATGAGAGACCCGGCTACCGCCCGATCCGGCGCAATGCCGGGCAGTTCGCGGGCGGCAGGTCTGCATAACGTGGATGCGCGAGCACGGTGCCACCGCCGAGGCCGGCACGGTCAACGACCTGGAGAGGGTGCGATGTTCGACATCGAAGGCGTGGGCGTCTTCCTCGGGATGGACGTCGGCAAGACCGCCCACCACGGCCACGGGCTCACCCCGGCCGGGAAGAAGGTCTTCGACAAGCCGATGCCCAACAGCGAGCCGAAGCTGCGGGCGGTCTTCGACAAGCTCAAGGCCAAGTTCGGCACGGTCCTGGTCATCGTGGACCAGCCAGCGTCCATCGGCGCTCTGCCCCTGACCGTGGCCCGCGACGCGGGCTGCGAGGTCGCCTACCTGCCCGGGCTTGCCATGCGACGGATCGCTGATCTGTATCCGGGCGAGGCGAAAACGGACGCGAAGGACGCGGCGGTGATCGCGGACGCCGCCCGGACGATGCCCCACACTCTGCGTTCGCTGGAGCTGACCGACGAGATCACCGCCGAGCTCACGGTGTTGACTGGCTTCGACCAGGACCTCGCGGCCGAGGCGACCCGCACCAGCAACCGGATACGCGGGCTCCTCACCCAGTTTCACCCGTCGCTGGAGCGCGTGCTCGGGCCCCGGCTGGACCACCCTGCGGTCACCTGGCTCCTCGAGCGCCACGGATCCCCGGCCGCTCTGCGGAAAGCCGGCCGCCGCAGACTCGTCGAACTCATCCGCCCGAAAGCCCCGCGGATGGCCGCGCGGCTGATCGACGATGTCTTCGACGCTCTCGACGAACAGACCGTCATCGTTCCCGGCACGGGCACCCTCGACATCGTGATCCCGTCCCTGGCCGCCTCCCTCGCAGCCGTCCACGACCAGCGCCGGGCACTCGAAGCGCAGATCAACAGCCTGCTGGAGGCCCACCCTCTTCACCCGGTCCTGACCTCGATGCCGGGAGTCGGAGTCAGGACCGCCGCAGTCCTGCTGGTCACCGTCGGAGACGGCACCGGTTTCCCCAGCGCCGCCCACCTCGCCTCCTACGCCGGCCTCGCCCCGACAACCAGATCCTCGGGGACCTCGATCCACGGCGAACACGCACCACGAGGCGGAAACCGACAGCTCAAACGCGCCATGTTCCTCTCCGCCTTCGCCTGCATGAACGCCGACGCCGCCTCCCGCACCTACTACGACCGGCAAAGAGCCCGCGGCAAAACCCACACCCAGGCACTCCTCCGCCTTGCCCGGCAGCGCATCAGCGTCCTCTTCGCCATGCTCCGCGACGGCACCTTCTACGAATCCAGAACCCCCACCGTCACCCTCACCGCATGACCACCCCAAATAGCCCCATACCAGACACCACGTCCTTGACGAAGGACATAGAGACACCCCCCCCACCGTGCGCGCCTGGCGCGAGGTGAACGAACTCGCCGACCGCGATCTGATGATCGCCGGGGAGTGGCTGGTCTGACCTGGTGCTCGCCGGGGAGTGGCTGATCCGACCCGCGCGATCCGGCCCCCGCGAGCGGCGCAGCGTGACAACGCGCGGGCGGGACGGGCTCCGGCGGAGTCATGACCTGCCCACCGCCCGAAGCTCCTTCCCGGCGCCCGTCACCGCGATCGGCCCGTCGGTGTCGGTGCGCAGAACCCGGGCCCCCGCCGCCCGGAGAGCGCCCACCGTGCGGGCCGACGGGTGGCCGTACGGGTTGTCGGCGCCACAGGAGATGAGCGCCAGCCTCGGCCGTACGCTGTGAAGCAGCCCGGCATCCTGGAAGGCCGAGCCGTGGTGAGCCACCTTGAGGACGTCCACCGGGCCCGACGCCTCCCGGCCACGCAGCAACTCCCGCTGGGCCAGGGGTTCGAGGTCTCCGAGGAGCAGCAGCGTCAGACCACCGGCCGCCCGTACGCGCAGGGTGACGCTGGCGTCGTTCGGTTCCAGGGCCGCCGCCGGTCCCGCTCCCCCGGGCCCGTGACGCGGCCAGAGGACCCGCCAGTCGACCGGACCCGCCCGGCGGTGCTCACCGGCCACGGCCCGCAAGGTCGGGACCCGCGCCGCAGCCGCCGTCCGCCGCACGAACGCGGCCTGTCCGGGCGGCTCTTGAAGGCTCGTCGTCTGGATCGCGCCCACCGCCCTGCCCCGGAGCACGCCCGGCAGCCCACGCACATGGTCGGCGTGGAAATGAGTGAGGACCACGAGCGGCACCCGCGTCACCGCGAGGTCGCGCAGGCAACGGTCGACCGCACGGGGTTCAGGTCCGGCGTCGACGACCACGCCCGTACCCTCCCCCGCACTGAGCACCATCGCATCGCCCTGGCCCACGTCGCAGAGAACGAACGCCCAGTCGGGCGGCGGCCATCCGGTCACGATCCGGGTCAGCGGAACCGGCCGCAGCACCGCCAGTACGAGAAGCACCCCGGTAGCCGCGCAGATCCAGGGGCGACGGGCCAGCTTCGGGGCAAGGAGCACGGCCAGGACCGTGAGGCCGGCCAGCAGCGCCGCGCCGGACCACCCTCCGGGCCACTGCGCCTCCGCCCCGGGAAGCCCGGCCCCCGTGCGGGCGACCGTGGCGATCCACTCGACCGGCCAGCTCGCGATCCGGGCCAGCAGCTCGGCCACCGGCGGAGCGACCGGGGCGACGGCGAGGGCCGCGAACCCGAGCACCGTCGCCGGTGCCACCGCGAACTCCGCCAGCAGATTGCACGGGACCGCCACCAGGCTGACCCGCGAGGCCAGGACCACCACCACCGGTGCGCACACGGCCTGCGCGGCCGCCGCAGCGGCCAGCACCTCGGCGAGCCTGCCCGGCACCCGCCGCGCGCGCAGGGCGACGCTCCACCGCGGCGCGAGCGTCAGCAGCGCACCGGTGGCCAGGACCGACAACAGGAAACCGTAGCTCCGGGCGAGCCAGGGGTCGTAGAGCACCAGGAGGACGACAGCCGCCGCCAGAGCGGGAATCAGGGATCTCCGGCGGCCCGTTCCGATCGCGAGGAGCGTGATGAGACCGCAGGCCGCCGCGCGGAGCACGCTCGGTTCCGGACGGCACACGACGATGAAGGCGAGTGTCAACGCACCGCCGATCAGCGCGGTCCCCCGCAGGGAGATCCCCAACAGGGGCGCCAGGCCGCGCCGTTCCGCGTTCAGCGCCACCCCCGGCGGCCCGATGAGGAGAAAGAGCAGAATCGAGAGGTTGGCGCCGGAAACGCTCAACAGATGCGTCAGGTCGGTCGCCTTGAAGGCGTCGTGGAGTTCGGCCGGCACTCTGGAGGTGTCACCGACCACCAGCCCCGGCAACAGAGCACGCGCATCCGCGTCCAGTTCGTCCGTCGCCTCCCGCAACCCTGCGCGCAGCGCCCCCGCCGTGCGCTGGATCCACGTCGGGGGCCCGGTGATCCGGGGTGCCCCCTTGTCGTCCACCCGCAGGACCGCCGCGAGGCGCTCGCCCCCGTGTGCGGGAGCCGAGAGCCGGCCGCCGAGCCGGAGCCGGGTGGACGGCAGCAGCTTCTGCCAGTCCGCCCGGTGATCGCCCGCCGCGACCATGAGCAGCACCGGTGTACGGACCCGGGTGCTCGGGCCGTCCGCCGTCCGCACCTCCATGACCT
This sequence comes from Streptomyces sp. SM11, assembly GCF_002910905.1. Taxonomy (GTDB): domain Bacteria; phylum Actinomycetota; class Actinomycetes; order Streptomycetales; family Streptomycetaceae; genus Streptomyces. Next base: position 3,754 of record NZ_NEUE01000214.1, read on the forward strand.
CGGCGTCGAGGAGGAGAAGGGCCGGGGCACTGTGGTTGCCCCGCACCGTCGGGCGGGTCGTCCGGGGGTCGGAGGTCACCCGCACTTCGGCGTCGATCCGCGCATGCTCCCGCGCCAGCCCGGGGACGGGGCCGCGCCGCACGTCGGCCCCGTGGAGTCCGGCCACTGCCGTGCCCGCCGCCGCGCACAGCAGCACGGCTCCCCCGGCGGCGACGGCCCGGAACCGTCCGGCAGCCCTCGCCTCCCGAGAGGTGCGGGCGGCCGCCACCAGCAGAACGAACGCCGGAACCACACAGGCGACGCTCACTGCGGCCACCCACCGCCCCGGCAGCCCCAGCGCCGCCGCGGCAGCAGCCCAGACCACCAGGGCGGGCGGAACGAGCCGCAGGTCCGAGGGCCCCTCCCGACGCCGGCCCGCTCCGCTCCCGGTGGTGTCCCCGTCGGCGCCCGCGGCACTGGAGCCGAGCCTGGCCTCGCGGCCGCTCATGGCCGTACGAGCGGCTGGAGGTCGGCGAAGCGGCGGTCGCCGATCCCCTTGACCTGCCGGAGCTCGTCGACGGACCGGAATCCGCCGTTCTCCGTGCGGTAATCGATCATGTGCTGGGCCAGCACGGGCCCGACCCCCGGCAGGGTTTCGAGCTGCTCCGGGGTCGCCGTGTTCAGGCTCAGCGGTGCCGAGGGTCCGGGCCCGCCCGGCGCACCGGCCGTCCCGTCGGTCCCGGCTCCTCCGCCACCGGACACACCCGAGACCGGCGGGCCGGGCCGAGCCCCCACGATGACCTGCTCACCGTCCATCAGGACCCGCGCCCGATTGAGCCCGGTCACATCCGTGCCGGCGCGCACACCACCCGCCGCCTCAAGCGCGTCCGCCACCCGCGAGCCCGCCGGAAGCCGACGGACCCCCGGCCGGTGCACCTTGCCGCTCACATCGACGACGATCTGCCCACTCCCGCTCGCGCCGCCCCCGCCCACGACCGGCGGCGCCCCGGCGGCCGGACGGGGGACCGGATCGGGGGCGCCGGACCGTAACGGATCCGGTGGCAGCGCGGGCGCCGCCGCTTCGTCCGCGACCGTCTCCGGCGCACGCAGTGTCTGGGGGCGTACGGACCAGAAGTGGAAGGCGGCGACGGCCACGGCGGCGAGCAGCACCAGGCCGAGCGCGACTGGCGTGCGCGGCGCCATCCCGCACCGAAGCCGCACCCACAACGGCAACCGCTCCCGGACGGCCGACACGACACGGCGCACCTTCGACTGGCCACGACCGGATCGCGCCCCCGCAGTCTCGGGTACGAGCTCGGGTGCCGGCTCCTGTAGCAGTGCGGGCTCGTGCACCGGTACGGGCTCATGTACCGGTGCGGGTGCCGACTCAGGTACCGGGGCGGTAGTGGCATCGCTCCCGAGCCCGGAGACTGCCGCCATCAGCGCATCGGCCCGACGACGCGCGGCCGCCGCGGCCAGGGCGGAACGCCCCCGTGCGGACCGCCGCCCCCCGTGGCGTACACCGGAACGAGCGCCGGGACCCGTACCCGCCCGGCCGCCCGGACGAGTGCCGGAACCATGCCGCGCCCGTGCGGGCGTCCGCCCCGGCAACGGGTCGGACGGAGGCGGGAGCGTGGGCGTGTACGTGGTCGATGTATCGGACGACGGGGCGGAGGCGGAGAGGGCATCGGGAGCCGACGCCCGAGGAGATCGAAGGGCCATGCCTCACGACGTTAGGCACATCCGCCGGAACCCGCTGAGCAGCACCGATTCCTGTGGACAGTCCGGCAGTTGTGGACAACTCGGCCACACCACGGGGTGAAATTCCGCACCCCGTTCAGGTCACCGCGCTCACCGCAGCGAGATCACCGCACCGAGCAGCCCCGGCCCCGTATGCGCCCCGATCACCGCGCCGACCTCGCTGACATGGAGGTCGACCAGACCGGGAACGCGTTCGCGCAACCGCTCGGCCAGGCGCTCCGCGCGCTCCGGGGCAGCGAGGTGGTGGACGGCGATGTCCACCGGGGCCGTCCCCGCCTGTTCGGCGACGATCTCCTCCAGGCGGGCGATGGCCCTGGACGCCGTCCGCACCTTCTCCAGCATCTCGATCCGTCCCCCGTCGAGCTCCAGGATCGGCTTCACCGCCAGCGCGGAACCCAGCAGGGCCTGTGCCGTGCCGATACGGCCGCCCCGGCGCAGATAATCGAGGGTGTCGACATAGAAATACGCCGAGGTGCCTGCGGCCCGCTTCTCCGCGGCCGTCACCGCTTCGTCCAGGCCACCGCCCGCCTCGGCGGTCTCCGCCGCCGCGAGAGCGCAGAATCCCAGAGCCATGGCGACCATGCCGGTGTCCACCACGCGTACCGGGACGGGGGCGTCCTTCGCCGCGAGCAGCGCGGCGTCGTACGTGCCCGAGAACTCCGACGACAGATGCAGCGACACCACCGCGTCCGCCCCGCCCTCGGCCGCCGCCCGGTAGGCCGCGGCGAAGACCTCGGGGCTGGGGCGGGACGTGGTCACGGAGTGGCGTTTCTGCAGAGCCAGGGCGAGCGAACGGGCCGAGATCTCCGTGCCCTCCTTCAGCGCCCGGTCGCCCAGGACGACGGTCAAAGGCACCGCGGTGATGCCGTGCCGTTCCATCGTCGGGCGCGGCAGGTAGGCCGTTGAATCGGTGACGATAGCGACATGGCGGGACATGAGCCGGAGGTTACCTGGCGCGGTGGGAGTGCGGGAGCCCGGCCCCGGCCCTCTGATCGTTCATGGCCGCTTCGGAGCGTATCCGGTCGGGTCGTTGTGTATCCCGGAGCCGGCGAGAGTGCTTCAGTTCGTCGTCTCGGGCCGGGTCGACTTCTGCCAGGGGTAGGTCGTGCGCAGCCGCGGGTCCGATGCGGTGATCGCCTGCGGGCTCTCCTCGCGGGCCGGTCCTGCCCAGGCCTCGTCCGCCGTGCTGCTGTTGCCGTCCGAGGGGCCCGCCGAGGCGGCCGGTTCGGGCCAGTCCGTCCCGGGACCGTGGCCCGGTTTCGTGGTGGTGGCCCCCGCGCCGGACGCCGACGACGGCTCGTCCACGGTCCAGTGCCGCAGTGCACCGGCCTCGATGTCGATCTGTGCGTTCAGCGCGTCCAGGTCGTCGTCGGCGAACTGCCGCGCCCGGTCCCGCGCCGCCCAGCGCAGCGATTCCGCCGAGTGCGTGATCCGCTGCGTGCGCTCCCTCAGCTTGGGCAGCAGGCCGGCGACCGTCGCCCGGTCCGGCTCGCGCTCCAGCCTCTTCAGCTCGTCGTCCAGCTCAAGGCCGTGCGCGCTCAGCCTCCGGAACAGGTCCACCGACTCCGCCAGGGACGCGTCCTCGGCGACTCCGGCGTGCAGGGCGTCCTGCGTGGCCCGCATCGAGGTGCGCAGGGCGAGCCGGAGCTGTGCCAGCTCGCCCGCGACACCCGTCTGCCCGAAGCTCTTGGCCCGGAGCGTGGTGTCCTCCACGGTGCGACGGGCCTGCGTGATCGTGCGGTCCACGCCGCGCTTGGCCGCGCCGACGGCCTTCACGGTCGCGTAGACACCCAGCGCGACGAACGCGACCAAGAGCAACGCCAGGATCGTGATCGCGGCTTCCATGAATGCCCCTCGATGTCTCGATGCGGCCGCCGGTACCGGTCGCCCCCTCCACCGTAGACGGAACGGGCAGGCCGAGGGTTCCTTCGGAACCCCCAACCTGCCCGTAGGGGATGGCCCTAACCACGCACAACGACCGTCACACGGTTGCCGTCACCGGCCTCCGTCACGCGGGGACGATGTTCACCAGCTTCGGCGCGCGCACGATCACCTTGCGGATCCCGGCCCCGCCCAGCGCCGCGACGACCGCCTCGTCGGCCAGGGCCAGCCCCTCCAGCTCCTCGTCGGTGATGGAGGGCGAGATCTCCAGGCGGGCCCGGACCTTGCCCTTGATCTGGACGACGCAGGTGACGGTCTCGTCCACGACGTACGCCGGGTCCGCCACCGGGAAGTCCTGGTGGACGACCGACTCGGTGTGGCCCAGCCGCCGCCACAGCTCCTCCGCGATGTGCGGGGCCAGCGGGGCGATCAGCAGGACCAGCCGTTCGGCGACCGAGCGCGGCAGCGGGCCGCCGGCCTTCGTCAGGTGGTTGTTCAGCTCGGTGACCTTGGCGATGGCGGTGTTGAACCGCATCCCCGCCATGTCCTGGCCGGTCCCGTCGATGGCCTTGTGCAGAGCGCGCAGCGTGTCCTCGCCGGGCTCCGTGTCGACGACGGTGATCTCACCGGTCCCCTCGTCGACCACGTTGCGCCACAGGCGCTGCAGCAGCCGGTACTGGCCGACCACCGCCCGGGTGTCCCAGGGGCGCGATACGTCCAGGGGGCCCATCGCCATCTCGTACAGGCGCAGGGTGTCCGCGCCGTACTCGGCGCAGATCTCGTCCGGCGTGACCGCGTTCTTCAGGGACTTGCCCATCTTGCCCAGGACGCGGCTGACCTTTTCGCCCTCGTAGTAGAACGCGCCGTCGCGCTCCTCCACCTCGGCGGCGGGGACGGCGATGCCCCGGCTGTCGCGGTAGACGAAGGCCTGGATCATGCCCTGGTTGTACAGCTTGTGGAACGGCTCGGCGGAGGAGATGTGGCCCAGGTCGTGCAGCACCTTGGACCAGAAACGCGCGTACAGCAGGTGCAGCACGGCGTGCTCGGCACCGCCGACGTACAGGTCGACGCCACCGGTGGGCTGACCCTCGCGCGGGCCCATCCAGTACTGCTCGATCGACGGGTCGACCAGCTGCCGGTCGTTGGTGGGGTCCAGGTAGCGCAGCTCGTACCAGCAGGAACCTGCCCAGTTGGGCATGGTGTTGGTCTCGCGGCGGTACTTCTTCGGGCCGTCGCCCAGGTCCAGCGTGACGTTGACCCAGTCGGCGTTGCGCGACAGCGGGGTCTCGGGCTGGGCGGTCGCGTCCTCCGGGTCGAAGGTGCGCGGGGAGTAGTCCTCGACCTCGGGCAGCTCCAGCGGCAGCATCGACTCGGGCAGCGGGTGGGCGATGCCCTCCTCGTCGTACACGATCGGGAAGGGCTCGCCCCAGTAGCGCTGCCGGCTGAACAGCCAGTCGCGCAGCCGGAAGTTGACGGTGCCCTCGCCGACGCCGTGCTCCTGCAGCCAGCCGGTGATCCTCGCCTTGGCCTCGACGACACCCAGGCCGTCCAGTGAGATCTCCTCGTTCGCGGAGTTGACCAGCTTCGCGTCGTACGAGCTGAACGCGTCGTCCCACGTGGCGGGGTCGGTTCCGCGGTCGTCGGAGGGCTGGACGACGCAGCGCATCGGCAGCTCGAAGGCGCGCGCGAAGGCGAAGTCACGTGCGTCGTGCGCCGGTACGGCCATGATCGCGCCGGTGCCGTAGCCCATCAGGACGTAGTCGGCGATGAAGACGGGGACCTTCTCGCCGCTGACCGGGTTGGTCGCGTACGCGCCGGTGAAGACGCCGGTCTTGTCCTTGGCCTCGGCCTGCCGCTCGACGTCGGACTTGGCGGCGGCCTGCTTGCGGTACGCGGTGACGGCCTCGGCCGGGCTCGCGTGGCCGCCGGTCCACACCGGGTGGGTGCCCTCGGGCCAGGCGGCCGGGATGATCCGCTCGACCATGTCGTGCTCGGGCGCCAGCACCATGTACGTCGCGCCGAACAGGGTGTCCTGGCGGGTGGTGAAGACGGTGATGCCGCCCGCGGTGTCGACCGGGAACTCGACCCGGGCGCCCTCGGAGCGTCCGATCCAGTTGCGCTGCTGCAGCTTGATGGCCTCGGGCCAGTCCAGCCCGTCCAGGTCGTTCAGCAGCCGGTCGGCGTAGGAGGTGATGCGCATGTTCCACTGGCGCAGCTTGGCCTTGAAGACGGGGAAGTTGCCGCGCTCGGAGCGGCCGTCGGCGGTGACCTCCTCGTTGGCCAGGACGGTGCCCAGACCGGGCGACCAGTTCACCGGGGCGTCGGAGGCGTACGCCAGGCGGTACTGGCTCAGCAGGTCGGCGCGCTCGGTGGCGCTCAGCTCGCTCCACTCACGGCCGTCGGGGGTCGCGCGCGTTCCGCTCTCGAACTGCTCGACCAGCTCGGCGACCGGGCGGGCCCGGTCGGCCTCGGTGTCGTACCAGGAGTTGAAGATCTGCAGGAAGATCCACTGCGTCCACTTGTAGTACTCGGCCTCGATCGTCGCGAAGGAGCGGCGGTGGTCGTGACCCAGACCCAGCCTGCGCAGCTGGACCTTCATGTTCACCATGTTGGCCTCGGTGGAGACCCGGGGGTGGGTGCCCGTCTGGACGGCGTACTGCTCGGCGGGCAGGCCGAACGCGTCGAAGCCCAGGGTGTGCAGCACGTTGTGGCCGGTCATCCGCTGGTGGCGGGCGTATACATCGGTGGCGATGTAGCCCAGTGGGTGTCCGACGTGCAGGCCCGCACCCGAGGGGTACGGGAACATGTCCATGATGAACTTCTTCGGCTTGGCTGCCAGCTCCGGGTCGCCCGCCAGGTCACCGGTGGGGTTCGGCGCCTCGTACGTCCCCTCGGCGTCCCAGAAGTCCTGCCAGCGTGCCTCGATGTCGGCGGCCATCGCCGCCGTGTAGCGGTGCGGCGCGGCCGTCTCGGCTGCGGAATTCGTCTCGCTCATGATCCTCAAAGCTCCATCGATCGTCATCTGCCGGGAAACGAAAAATCCCCTCGCACAGGAGGGGACGCCGCGCTGACTCCGACCAGGCGTTCTCACCGGTCGGGACTGTTCAGCGCGGCCCGCTAAGCAGAAGGCGTACGGCACGCATGGCGTCAGGGTACCGCACGGGCCCGGAAGGGAGCGGGGAGTAACCGGAGGGCGGACATCACGCGCGCGAGCCGGAACCCTGCCACCCGATTGCCACTCTCCGTAGCCGGAGCGCGACGCTTCTGTGGGCTTCCGATGGGCGTTCCGTGGAGTCCTGGAGCGGCTCCCGGGGCGGAGGGAACGCCCGGGAAGCGGGGGTTACTCGGCGTACCGACCTCTTTCAGGGCAACCGAGCAAAGCCCGTACTGGTTGGTATGGGGCGCCCTAGCATGCGGCAACGGGACCGCTTTGCCGAACTATTCGGAGTCGCCCCATGAACCCTCATCGCAAGATCCGCGTATCCCCCAGCATGAGCCCCGGAATGAGTCGGCCGGTACAGGGCGGCCTGACTGTCGCCGCGCTGGTTTTTGTCCCTCTGCTCGCCGTCGCAGGGAGCGACGAGCTGCGCGCCACCCTCGATTTCACCACCGGCGTCCTGTCGCTGGTGTCGCTCAGCGCGGCCGTCGCCTGGGGCCTGCTGGCCACCGACCGGCTGTTCCTCTCCACCCGTCAGCGGATCGTCTGCCAGGGCATCCACCGGGCCACCGCCGTGGCCTCGATCGGCTTCCTGCTGCTGCACGGAACCGTGAAGGTGGCTCTCGGCCATGTGGCCCTGATCGGCGCCCTCATACCCTTCGGTCTCGGCGTCACCGGCACGGCCGGCCTGATCGGGTTCGGCTCGCTGGCCGGGCTGTTGATGGTCCTCACGGCCACGACTGGCGCCCTGCGCAGCGCCTTCGCGCATCCCTCCCCCAAGGCCGCCCGGCTCGGTCGGTCACTGGGGTCGCCCCGGGACACGGGCGGAATCGCGGGCCGATGGCGCGCCCTGCACGCGCTGGCGTACCCGGCCTGGTGCGCCGCGCTGATCCACGGCCTGTACGCGGGTCGTGCGCCCGCCACCTGGGTGGTCGTGATGTACGGCCTCTGCCTCGCCGCAGTCGTCGGCGCACTGTGCCTGCGGCTGCTGCCGCCCCCGACGAAGCGGCGGATCGCCGACCGGATCGCCGAGCTGCTGGGCCAGGAGCCCCCGGCCGCCCCCGATCCGGTCCTGCGGGAGTCCTCCTCGTCCGCCGGGGAGCCCTGGTCCGACCCTGCGGCCTGGAGCGAACCGGACCGGGACACCCGGGGTACGCCGGTGCGCCCGCGTACCTTGTCGGCGCCCGTACGCCCGACCTCGCCCCCTCCCACGGCGATCCCCGGATCACTGCACGAAGCACCGACGGAAACGCTGTACGGGTCCGCGTCACCCCTGTACGAGCCCCCGCCCCGCAGCGCCGACCGCATCGCCTTCGGCCCCCCGGAGGACCTGCCGGACCGAGGGCGGAGGAACACGCCGGGGCCCGGACCGGGACCGGGCATAGCGGCCGGATACCGCGCCGTCTCGCTCGGCGGCGGGCCGTCGCTCCCGCCGGAGACCCGCTGGCCCTCGCCGTCCCCCGCACCGCCCGCGCAGGCGCACCACGCTCCGCCCCGGGCGGAGCCGCCCGCGTACACCGCACAGGAGCACGAGCACACGTACGCGACGCCTTCCTACGGCACACCGGAACACGCCTACGGCGCACCGGAACACGGCATACCGGAGTACGACAGCACCTCCCCCGCTCCCCCTGCCGCCCCCTCCCCCTTCGCCGCACCCCGCGCGGAACCGGCGACCGGGCCGTTCACCGCGCCCCCGGCCGGTGAACCCTGGCACGCACCCGCAGGAGACCGACCGTGAACGTCCCCCTCCCCGACGTGCCCGAGGTCCGCGTCGTCGGGCTGCCGCAGCTGACCACCGGGTTCGACCTGGTGGAGCGGCTCGACCTCGCCATGCACCTCAAGGTGCACGGGCCGCTGGAGCCGATGACCGGTGAGCGGCTGGCCGAACTGGCCGAAGCGATCTCCCTGCGCGGAAGGGGAGGCGCCGGTTTCCCCTTCGGCAAGAAGCTGCGGGCCGTGGCGAAGGCGTCCATCCGGCGCGGGGTTCGGCCCGTCGTGGTGATCAACGGCAGTGAGGGCGAGCCCGCCTGCCGCAAGGACACCGTCCTGCTCAACCGCGCCCCGCACCTGATCCTGGACGGTGCGCTGCTGGCCGCGGAGGCACTCGGCGCGCGCACCCTGGTCGTGGCCGTCACCCGCAACTCCACGGAGATCTCCGTACGGGCGGCCCTCGCCGAACGCGGCCTCTCCGACCGGCGTGGCCAGCAGTTGCGTGCCCGGGTGGTCCGCACCCCGGAGCGCATGGTCTCGGGCGAGGCGTCCTCGGTGATCCGGGCGGCGAACGGCGGGCCCGCCCTGCCGCCGGGCCGGCGCGAGCGGGCGGCGGAGACCGGGGTGGGCGGCGCCCCGACGCTGCTGTCGAACGCGGAGACGTACGCCCAGCTCGCCGTCGCCGCCCGGATCGGGCCCCGCCGCTACGGGCACACCGGGCTGGCGGGCGAGCCGGGCACCGTCCTGCTCACCGTCTCCGGCGCGGTGGCCCGGCCCATGGTCATCGAGGTGCCGACCGGGGTGCCGCTGCGGTACGTCCTGCAACTGTCCGGGGCACCGCAGTTCCCCCAGGGAGTGCTCACCGGCGGCTATCACGGCAACTGGATCGACGCGGTCTCCTCGCACAGCGCCGTGGTCTCCCGCGAGTCCCTGGCCACCGTGGGGGGCGCACTCGGCGCGGGGGCCATCCTGCCGATCGGGCCGGAGACGTGCCCGCTCGGCGAGTCCCTCCGGATAGCCAACTGGCTGGCAGCCGAGACCGCCGGACAGTGCGGTCCGTGCAAGCTGGGGCTCCCCGCCGCCGCGGGCGGGCTCTCCGACCTGCTGAACGGCGGCGGGCCCGCCGCCCTGGAGGCCCTGCGCGAGGTCACCCAGGCCGTGAAGGGCCGCGGGGCGTGCAAACACCCGGACGGTTCCGCCCGCTTCCTGTTCTCGACGCTGTCGGCGTTCACGGACGACCTCGCCGCGCACGTACTGGACGGTGGCTGCGGCCGGGAGACGGTCGGGGTGCTGCCGCTGCCCGCACCCGGCTACCAGGACATGGAGGAGTCGATTCCGAGCGGCGAGAAGCTCGCGGTCGACTGGACGCTCTGCCAGGGTCACGGCCTGTGCGCGGACACCGTCCCCGAGCTCATCCGGCTGGGCCCGGACGGCTATCCCGCACTGGCGGACGCCGCCGTTCCGATGCATCTGCGCGGGCGCGCCCAGCGGGCCGTGCGCCGCTGTCCCGCCCTGGCCCTCCGTATCGAGCAGCCGCCGGCCGAACAGCGTCCCGCCCTGCCAGCCGCGGGCCGGCGTGCGCTGGGCGGTGGGCGCGACTGACCCCGACCGCATCCGATCCGGACAAAAGAAGCGGGCCACCCGATCCGGGTGGCCCGCTTCTTCACTGTCGATCTTGTGGAGCTAAGGAGAATTGAACTCCTGACCTCCTGCATGCCATGCAGGCGCTCTACCAACTGAGCTATAGCCCCTCGCTGTGTGCCGCCCGGTTTCCCTTGGCGACATCGAGAACATTACACGGTCCCCCCGGCGCTTCACCAAATCGTTTCCGGTTCGCACCGATACGCCCGAATCGTCCCGGACGATTGACCTTCAGCCGCAGGTCAGGCGGTTGCGAAGGAGTAGAAGCGCTTGAGGGTGCAGTGCTCCTCCAGGAGCCGCCCGTAGATCGGCTCCCCCTCCAGTTCCCGATAGGTCTCGATGGGGTCGCCTTTTATGATCAGCGCCCGCGCGCATTCCTCGCACCAGTACTGGTACTCCGCGTTGACCGGGTCCATGTCCCTGACGATGGGCGTACCGCTGCCGCACCAGTCGCACTTACGCCTGTGTGCACCCATCAGTCAGCTCCAGCTGTGGCCGCAGGCCGTGCACACGTAGGAGACCCCTCCGCTGTCACCCAGAACCTGGGCCACGTGGGACGAACCGCAGGACGGACAGCCGAGACGGGATCGATCTTCGGACGGTACGGAACCGGGGGGTGAGGCGGCGACAAGAGGCTGGTCGGGGACGTGTTCGCGACTCGCAGACATCGCGCTCCCTCCCGATCGGCACGTCGCCCCCTCCGGCGTTCCGATTCTGCCATGACCCCGCAAGGGGTCAGCCCGCCCGGTGCCCTCTATGCAGAGGATCCCGCCCCCTGGTAGGGGCGGGATCCTGATTGTGGAGCTAAGGAGAATTGAACTCCTGACCTCCTGCATGCCATGCAGGCGCTCTACCAACTGAGCTATAGCCCCGCTGTTCGCTGTGTTCCCTGCGTTTCCGCGCTGCGAACAAGAAGAACTTTAGCCTGCGACCTGCCGGAAAGCGAAATCCGGCCCGGGTCGCCCGTGGGCGGCCCGCGAACGGCCTCTCAACTTCCTCCCGACGGAGTCCAGTCGCCAGCCCGTCGTCGGCCGGTCGTCCTCGACTAGTCGTCGTCGCCGAGCACCGGCTCCGGGAGCGTGCCGGCGTTGTGTTCCAGCAGACGCCAGCCGCGCGCACCCTCCCCGAGGACGGACCAGCAGCAGTTGGACAGCCCGCCGAGCCCTTCCCAGTGATGCGCCTCCAGGTCCAGCAGCCGGCCGATCGTCGTCCTGATCGTGCCGCCATGGCTGACCACGACGAGCGTGCCGTTCTCCGGGAGCTTCTCGGCGTGCTCCAGAACGACCGGGGCCGCCCGGTCGGCGACCTCGGTCTCCAGCTCACCGCCGCCCCGGCGCACGGGCTCCCCGCGCTTCCACGCCGCGTACTGCTCACCGAAGCGCTCGACGATCTCCTGGTGGGTCAGACCCTGCCAGGCGCCCGCGTACGTCTCACGGAGTGAAGCGTCGTGGGCGACGGTGAGACCACTGACGGCGGACAGCTCGGCAGCCGTGGCCGCCGCTCGCCGCAGGTCGGAGGCCACGATGGCGTCCGGCTTCAGCGAGGCGAGCAGCCGGGCGGCGCGGCGGGCCTGCCCGACGCCGGCCTCGGTGAGCTCGATGTCCGTGGAGCCCTGGAAGCGGCGCTCCAGGTTCCATGCCGTCTGGCCGTGCCGCCAGAGGACGATCCTGCGGCCCCTGCCGCTGCTGCTGCCGTTCAGCTCTGGTCACCTTCCGTGCCGCCGTTGAGCTGTGCGTGCTCCTCGGCCTTGCCACGGGTCTTGATCGCGTCCTCGGGGAGGGCGATCTCCGGGCAGTCCTTCCACAGGCGCTCCAGCGCGTAGAAGACGCGCTCCTCGCTGTGCTGGACGTGGATGACGATGTCGACGTAGTCGAGGAGGATCCAGCGGGCGTCGCGGTCGCCCTCGCGGCGCACCGGCTTGACGCCGAGCTCCTTCTGGAGCCGCTCCTCGATCTCGTCGACGATCGACTTGACCTGGCGGTCGTTGGGGGCCGAGGCCAGCAGGAAGGCGTCGGTGATCGACAGCACGTCGCTGACGTCGTAGGCGATGATGTCGTGCGCGAGCCGGTCGGCGGCCGCCTGAGCGGCGGCGTTGATGAGCTCGATGGAGCGGTCCGTGGCGGTCACATGCAGGCTTTCGTCGGCGGTCGGATGCAACCTCTAGGGTCTCACGGACCACCGACAGAGCCTTACTGCGTTTCACCGGCCGGCTTTCACAGCGTTCACCGGCCGACGCCGGAGCGTCGGCCGGTGCCCCTGAGCGGGCCGACGGGCTACCGGACCTCGTAGTCCTGGCCGAGGACCGCGGACACGTCGGCGTTGGCGGCCGGCTCGCCCTTCTTCACGTCACCTGCGGAAAGCCCCAGGGTCTTGGCCACCTCGACGGCCTTCTCCTTGTCCTCGGCGGACCGGTAGAGCACGACGGACGACGCCTCGGCCCCTGCCTTGCCGCTGTCCACGAAGGCGTAGCCGCCGTTGACCAGCTGGACCCGGGCGGCCTCCGCGGCCTTCTCGTTCCCGGTGGCGTTGCGGACGGCGACCCGGAGCGGAGCGCCTTCCTCGGGTGCCTTCACCGTGCCGCCGAGGATGTCCTTGACGACGCCGCGGGTGTCCGCCTCGGTGAGCGTGCCGTCCTCCTGGACCGGCAGCACGGCCGTCTTGTAGTCGCCGACCTTGGCTCGCGAGGCCAGCTTGGCGAGCGAAGCCCCGAGGTCCTTCTCCGGCAGTGACGGGTCGAGCACCTGGAGCAGCGTCTCGATGGTGACCGTCGCGGCCTTGGGGTCCTCGGAGATCTTGCGCAGGGTGGCTCGCATGACCTCGCCGAACCGCGTCAGCTGCTTGGCCTCGGGCTCGCCCGGCGCGCGGTACGTGGCGTACGCGACGGCCATCGGACCGCTGAGCGTCTGGCCCTCGCCCTTGTGCACCAGGGGCGATGCGCCCTTCTTCGCGTCGGGCACCTCGGTGTCGGTGTCGACCTCGATGTTGCCGACCAGCTCGACGAGGTTCTCCAGGTACGGGGTGTCCAGCCGCCAGGTGCCGGTGATCCGGGTACCCAGGAGGGTGTCGATCGACTCCCGGGTGCCGGTCCTGCCGTCGTCCTCGACGGACTTGCCGAGCGTGGTGGTGGTCCCGTCGTCGGAGGCGACGGCGAGGGAGTTGGGCAGCAGGACGGTGGTGCCCTGCTTGGTGGTGGTGTTGTCGACGAGCAGCGCCGTCGAGGTGCTGCCCCTCTTCGTGTCGTGCAGGTGCACCACGATCATGTCGCGCTGCTGGGCGCCGGCGGCCACGGCCTTCTTCTCGGCCGATCCGGACAGGCCCGGGATCATGTCGGCGGACCAGAGGTAGCCGGCCCCGCCGACGACGACAAGAACGGCGACGACTATCAGCGCGACCATACGGTTGCGGCCCTTGCGACGTGCCTCCTCGCGCCGCTCACTGCGGCTCTCGGTGAACTTCAGCCAGTCGATGACGTCTTCGGAGTCCTCGTCGGGCTCCTCGATGAACGAGAACTGCTCGGTGCGGTAGTCCGGGGTGGGCTTGCGCTGCCCCGGAAGCCCGGACTCGTCCCCCGCCTCCTCCGCTGCCTCGGGTGACTGCTGCGGCTGCTGCGGCTGCTGCGGCTGTACGGGAGCCTGCTGAGAGGCCTGTTCCGGTGCGGGGGCCGCGCCCTGCTGCGGGATGCCCCAGTACTGGCCGGTATCGACCGCCGCCGGCTGCTGCCCGGTGGCGTAGCCGTAGTCGGTGTACGAGCCGTAGCCGTACCCCTGGTCCGCGCCATGGCCGTGCTGCGTCTGGGGCGCCTGGCCGGGGTGCCGGCCGGCGTGGGGGTCGTAACCCTGGGGCTGCTGCTGGGGGTTGCCGTACGCGTCATAGCCGTACCCGAAGTCCTGGGCCTGGTGTCCCTGACCCGGCTGGGCGGCGTAGGGGTCGTAGCTCTGCCCCTGCTGACCGTGCTGGTCGTACTGCTGGTGGCCCTGCTGGTAGACCGGCTGCCCGTACGCGTCGTAGCCGACGATCTGCGGCTCTTGGTAGTACGGGTCGTACGGGTTCTGTCGGTCGTTCACCGGTGCCCCTCTCCGTGGCTCATTCGCCGCGGTACAGCTGGCGCTTGTCGATGTAGCGGACCACCCCGTCCGGCACCAGGTACCAGACCGGCTCCCCCTGCGCGACCCTCTCACGACAGTCCGTGGACGAGATCGCGAGCGCGGGCACCTCCACGAGGGAGACGCCGCCCTCGGGCAGCCCGTCGTCCGTGAGCACGTGACCCGGGCGGGTCACACCGATGAAGTGGGAGAGCGAGAACAGCTCCTCCGCGTCGCGCCAGGTGAGGATCTGGGACAACGCGTCGGCACCGGTGATGAAGAAGAGGTCTGCCTCGCCGTGGACCTCGTGCAGGTCCCGCAGCGTATCGATGGTGTACGTCGGTCCGCCACGGTCGATGTCACTGCGGCTGACGGAGAACTGCGGGTTGGACGCGGTGGCGATGACCGTCATCAGATAGCGGTCCTCGGCCGGGGAGACCTTCTTGTGGCTCTTCTGCCACGGCTGACCGGTCGGGACGAAGACGACCTCGTCGAGATGGAACTGGGCGGCCACTTCACTGGCCGCCACCAGGTGTCCATGGTGGATCGGGTCGAATGTCCCGCCCATCACGCCGATACGGCGTTTGTCGGGGCCGGTAGGCACTTCCTGCTCTCCCATGCGTGCAGAGCCTACTGGCACAGCTGTACGCCCCGGCTCAGCGGTCGCGGTTGAAGCGGGTGGTGACCCACAGCAGGAACATCAGCGCGAGGAAGGCCCCGACGCCGATGACGTAAGGGTTGAGGCTTTCGTGGTTGCCGCCCTCGCCGCCCTCGGAGGCGAGAGTGACCAGCTGGTGTGCGGTGCTCGTGAGGCTCATCTTCGGCAGGACCTATCGATCGTGAATCGGAAGGAAGACGTCGGTCACATCGTATGCGGGACCCTCGGGCACGCTCACGGCGACTCAGTCGTTGTTGTCGTCGTTGCGGTATCCACGCAGCAGGAACCAGGCGAGCAGCACCGCGCCGAGGATCGAGACGAGCAGCACGATCCGGAGGGTGCCGCCCGGTCCCTGTTCCTGGGACGCGGCGGCGAGCAGTACGGCGGTGTGCGGCATTCGGGCGCTCCTCAAAGTTATCCACAGCCCCCCGCACACCGTAGCGCCAGCGCCTACGCTGGTTTTTGTCCGGGGGACGAGCAACGTCTCGTACGAACAGGGGGCCATCCATGACCGACAACAGTCACGAGAACGTGCCGAGCAGGCAGCGCCGGCGATTCCCCGGGATCTCCTCCCGGGCCTATGAGCACCCCGCCGACCGCTCGGCCCTGGTGGCCCTGCGCAAGCTGACCGGGTTCGACACCGTGTTCAAGGCGCTCAGCGGACTGCTCCCGGAGCGCAGCCTGCGGCTGCTCTTCCTCTCCGACTCCGTCCGGGTGAGCGAAGCTCAGTTCGCCCACCTCAACGACATGCTGCGGGACGCGTGCTACATCCTGGACCTGGAGAAGGTCCCGCCGATGTACGTGAAGCAGGACCCGCAGCCCAACGCCATGTGCATCGGGCTCGACGAGCCGATCATCGTGGTCACCACCGGCCTGGTCGAGCTGCTCGACGAGGAGGAGATGCGGGCGGTGGTGGGCCACGAGGTGGGCCACGCGCTCTCCGGCCACTCGGTGTACCGGACGATACTGCTGTTCCTGACCAACCTCGCCGTGAAGGTCGCCTGGATCCCGCTGGGCAATGTGGCGATCATGGCGATAGTGACGGCGCTGCGCGAGTGGTTCCGCAAGTCGGAGCTGTCCGCGGACCGGGCCGGACTGCTGGTCGGCCAGGACATCACGGCCTCGATGCGCGGTCTGATGAAGATCGCGGGCGGCAATCACCTCCACGAGATGAATGTGGACGCCTTCCTCGCCCAGGCCGACGAGTACGAGAAGGGCGGCGACCTCCGCGACTCCGTCCTCAAGATCCTCAATGTGCTGCCCCGGACACATCCGTTCACCACCGTGCGGGCCGCCGAGCTGAAGAAGTGGTCGGAGACCCGCGACTTCCAGCGGATCATGGACGGCCACTACCCGCGGCGCGGCGAGGACAAGGACACCTCGGTGACCGACTCGTTCCGGGAGTCCGCCTCGCACTACGCGGACACGGTGCGCACCAGCAAGGACCCGCTGATGAAGCTCGTGGGCGACATCGCCGGCGGCGCGGGGGACCTGGGCGGCAAGCTGCGCGACAAGTTCACCGGAGCCGGAGCGGGGGGCGCGAAGGGCGGGGCGCAGGACACGTCCAGCGGTTCCGCTACGGACGGGGACGAGACGTCGGGCCGGCCTGAGGACCCTGAGGAGGGGAGCCCGGGGACGTCGGGGCCGTCGTCGGGGAGCTGACGGCCGCCAGGGTCCCGCAGAGCGCCGCCGTCGGCCGGCCCGTGGCGTACGGGTCGGCGGCGGCGGGTCCGCGGTCGTCCGCCCGTTCCCCGGCGAGGAGCGGGCGGAGCATCCCGGTCGCGTCGGCCGAGCAGGACTGCGGCCCTGCCTGGATGTAGGCGGTGCGCACCTCCAGGCGGTGCAGTCGCAGGTCCTCCCGGTCGAAGCGGAAGTGCAGCTCGCGCCGCACGGTGAACAGGGATGCGCCGTCCTCCCGGTGGGGTCCGTCCGCCGGGCGCAGGGCGTAGGTGAAGGTGTGGTCCGAGATGACGCCGAGGGCGCCCGCCGCCTCCTCTTCGTAGCGGATGGTGCCCTGGACCCGGATCTGCGGGTCCGCGAGCTCCACCTGTTCCGGGTCGAAGCGCACGAGCCAGCCGGTGGCGGCGTGGCTCCCGTCGTCCGCCGGGCTGCTCAGACTCCGTTCGAACTGGGCGCGCTGGTCCGGGTCGAGGAGGTGCTCGACGGGCCGGCGTACGGAGCCGGTGAGGACGTCGGGGTTCAGGGACGACTCCACCAGGTAGTCCTTGACCGTGGCGAGAGCGGCGGTGATCTGGCTGTCGGAGAAGTTCCGCGTGCGCTCCACGGCGGGGAAGGCGATGCCTGCCACGCCCGTGCGGAATCCGGAGACCGGCTCGGCCCGGTACAGCCGCTCGGGTGATCCGCCCGGTACGGCGCCCCGGGGGGCCAGGGGGACGACGGTGGTCCGCAGAGGTTCGGCGCGCCGGGTGGCCGGTTGGGGGTACGGGCTCCGGAAGCCGACGTAGACGGCCACGGCGAAGGCCAGGGCGATGAGGACCACCAGGGCTACGGCGGCCCGGGAGCCGCCGCCACCGCGGACGGAGAGCTGCTCCTCGGGCAGCGCCCGGACGGCGCGGGCGTGCTCGCCCATGCGTTCCTGCGCCGAGTACTCCTGCATCCGGGCAGCCTGGACGAACGATTCGTCGAAGACGAGCGAGCGGTATTCGTCCTCGCCGCCCGCGGGGTTCTCGGGCGGGCCGTCCGGCGGTTCTGAGCGGCCTGTCATGACTTCTCTCCCGATCTCCACACCGGTCGGTTCGGTGCGCAACGGTCTGCTTCGGCCGAGCGGCGTTGGCAGCGAGAAGCCCCCCTGGGAACGAGGGGTCACATCTTCAGGGTAGGTCGATTGCGGTCTGCGTAAACGCGGAGACCGCCGGGAAGTGCGAGGGCGGAGGGGGCGGCCATCGGCGAACGGGTGACGTGAGGGGGTGGGCTCAGGGCACCCGGGGCTCGGCGGAGACCGCGGGGCGGGAGTAGTCCGCGGAGGCCGATGGGACGGCCCCGGGCTTGTCCACGCCGCTGGTGGCGGGCGGCGGCATCTGGTCCTGGCGGTTGTTCGAGGTGCCCCGGTAGACCGCGCTGAAGGCGAGGGAGACCATGCCGACGCCCATCACCAGGGCCAGCAGCCAGGCGACCGGCCGGTGCCAGCGGGCGGAGTTGCGGTAGGGGCGCAGGGAGCCGCCGTGGCGGCCGTAGGGACCTGGGGCGGAGTCGTCGCCCCCGACGCCGTGGTCTGGGTCGTAGTCGAGGTCGTGGGGGTCGTGGTAGCCCCGGGGGCGTCCGTAGGGGCCGTATTCGTCGTCGGTGCGACGGTTCCGGCGGGCGCGGGCCGCGTCGGCCTCGGAGCGGGCCTCGGCGGCGGCGAGCAGGCGCTCCACGGCGGTGGGCTCGTGGACGGGCGCCGACCGGACGAAGTCCTCGTCGAACACCACGGAGGCGAAGTCCTCGTCCGCGCCGCCGCGGTCGTCGTCGGGCTCCCAGCCGTCCGGGAACGGCTTGCCCCCCACGTCGTCCGGCACGGGTTCAGCGTAGCCCCGTCGGGACCTTTTGGGCAGGGACCCCGCGAACTCCCCCGGATCGACGGGAAGGCGAACATGCGGTCGGCCCCTTCTGGGCGGGAGGGGCCGACCGGACGGGCCGAGGCGGATCCAGGCCCTAGCGGATGTGCCCGTCCCCCGTGACGATGTACTTCGTCGAGGTCAGCTCGGGCAGGCCCATCGGACCGCGGGCGTGCAGCTTCTGCGTGGAGATGCCGATCTCGGCGCCGAAGCCGAACTGCCCGCCGTCCGTGAAACGCGTGGAGGCGTTCACGGCGACCGTGGCCGAATCGACCCATTGGGTGAACCGGCGGGCGGCGGCCTGCGAAGTGGTGACGATCGCCTCGGTGTGGCCGGAGGACCAGAGCCGGATGTGGGCGACCGCCGCGTCCAGGGAGTCGACGACCGCCGCGGCGATGTCGTAGGAGAGGTACTCGGTCTCCCAGTCCTCCGTCGTCGCCGGGACCACCGTGGCCTTGGTGGACTCGGCGTGGGCGAGCACCCGCTCGTCGCCGTGGACGGTGACCCCGGCCTCGGCCAGCGCGTCCAGGGCGAGCGGCAGGAAGGCGTCCGCCACGTCCTTGTGGACGAGCAGGGTCTCGGCCGCGTTGCAGACGCTGGGCCGCTGGGCCTTGGAGTTGATCAGGATGTCGACCGCCATGGCCAGGTCCGTCTGCGCGTCGACGTAGACGTGGCAGTTGCCGGTGCCCGTCTCGATGACGGGGACGGTCGACTCCTCGACGACCGTGCGGATCAGCGAGGCGCCGCCACGCGGGATGAGGACGTCGACCAGGCCGCGGGCCCGCATCAGTTCCGTCACGGAGTCACGGCTCTCGCCCGGGACGAGCTGTACCGCGTCGGCCGGCAGTCCGGAGCCGCCGACCGCGTCGCGCAGGACCCGGACGAGGGCGGTGTTGGAGGCGTAGGCGGAGGAGGAGCCTCGTAGCAGGACCGCGTTGCCGGACTTCAGGCAGAGGGCGGCGGCGTCGACGGTGACGTTGGGCCGGGCCTCGTAGATGATGCCGACCACGCCGAGCGGGACCCGCACCTGGCGGAGGTCGATGCCGTTGGGCAGGGTCGAGCCGCGCACCACTTCGCCGACCGGGTCGGGCAGGGCCGCGATGTCCCGTACGTCGGCGGCGATGGCGCGGATGCGTTCCGGGGTGAGGGTGAGGCGGTCGATGACGCCTTCGCTCGTCCCGGCCTCGCGGGCGCGCTCGACGTCCTCCGCGTTGGCCTCGACGATCTCGCTCGTGCGCACTTCGAGGGCGTCGGCGATGGCCAGCAGCGCGTCGTCCTTGGCCGCGCGCGGAAGTGGCGCGATGTCGGCGGCGGCGGCACGGGCCCGGTAGGCGGTCTGCGCGACCGGGGAAAGGTTGTCGTAGGGCGAGAGCGTGGTCATGCCCGCAGAGTAATGCGCGCTCTGCGGGCATCCGTCACGTATCCCGTGATGCGAGACGGCCGACCCGAGGGGCGGACGCCCGCGGATCACCCCGGGGTCAGTAGGGGTGCACGCCCACGGGGGCCGCGGGCGGCGGTCCGTAACCCTCGGCGATCCGCAGGTGGTAGGTCTCGCGGTCGATGACTTCGAGGCCGACGATCTCCCAGGGCGGGAGCCGGGCGCTGGAACGGTGCTCGCCCCACAGCCGCAGCGCGACCGCGGCCGCGTCGTGCAGATCGCGGGCCTCCTCCCAGTAGCGGATCTCCGCGTGGTCGTTGGCGTAGCGGCTGGTCAGCAGGAAGGGATGGTCGTGGGCGAGCTGTTCCAGGCCGCGTCTGACCTCGCTCAGCGGCGTCTCGGCGCCCGAGACGCTGAGGGTGATGTGCCAGAGCTTCGACTGCGGGGGCTCCTCCTTCGCCGTCGTGACCGGCTTCCGTTCGACGGTGTCCATCGGGAGTGGATTCCGGTCAAAACCCACCCCCGCTCCGACACTCGTCAGGGCGCGGTTGGCCGTGCCTCGGGGCGGCGCCCCCGGGCGCGCTCGTCTCACCGGCGGCCTCCTGTGATGTGTTGCTGTGCGGTACCCCTGTTCCCCCACTACAAAGTGGACCAGTCCACAGCCGGGCGTGGGGTGGTTTTGGTAAAGGTCCCTGCCGGAGAGTGGGACTTTCAGCCGATTCAGGGGATGAGGCGCGGCGCGAGGAGGACCAGATCGTCCCTGTGTACGACCTCGCGCTCGTAGGCGGGCCCCAGTTCGCGGGCCAGATCCCGGGTGGAGCGGCCGAGCAGCTGGGGGATCTCCTTCGCGTCGAAGTTGACGAGGCCGCGGGCGATCGGGGTGCCGTGCGGATCGCGCAGTTCGACGGGGTCGCCTGCACTGAACTCGCCCTCGACGGCGGAGATTCCGGCGGGCAGCAGCGAGGTGCGCCGCTCCACCACGGCCCGTACGGCGCCGTCGTCGAGAGTGAGCGCGCCCTGCGGGGTGGAGGCGTGTGCCAGCCACAGGAGCCGGTCGGCGGAGCGGCGGCCGGTGCGGTGGAAGTACGTGCCGGTGTCGCGGCCCGCCAGGGCGTCGGCGACCCGGCTGGCGGAGGTGAGGACGACGGGGACGCCGGCGGCGGTGGCGATGCGGGCGGCCTCGACCTTGGTGACCATGCCGCCGGTGCCCACGCCCGACTTCCCGGCGCTGCCGATGGTGACGCCCGCCAGGTCCTCGGGACCGGTGACCTCGGCGACGCGGGAGGCGCCGGGGGTGCCGGGCGGTCCGTCGTAGAGGCCGTCGACGTCGGAGAGCAGGACGAGCAGGTCGGCGTGGACGAGGTGGGCGACGAGGGCGGCGAGCCGGTCGTTGTCGCCGAAGCGGATCTCGTCGGTGGCGACGGTGTCGTTCTCGTTGACGACGGGGACGGCGCCCATCTCCAGGAGCTTGTCCAGGGTGCTGTAGGCGTTGCGGTAGTGGCCGCGGCGGCTGGTGTCGTCGGCGGTGAGGAGCACTTGGCCGACGCGGACGCCGTAGCGCGCGAACGAGGCGGTGTAGCGGGCCACGAGGAGACCCTGGCCGACACTGGCGGCGGCCTGCTGGCGGGCCAGGTCCTTGGGCCTGCGCACGAGGCCGAGCGGGGCGAGTCCGGCGGCGATGGCTCCGCTGGAGACGAGGACGACCTCGCGTTCGCCGCCGTCCCTGACCTTGGCCAGGGCGTCGACGAGGGCGTCGACGCGGTCGGCGTCGAGGCCGCCGGAGGCCGTGGTGAGCGAGGAGGACCCGACCTTGACGACGACCCTGCGGGCGCCGGTCACCCCGGGCCTGGGCCCCGCGCCGTCACCGTCCAAACGCGTGCGGAGTACGCCTGCGGATTCACTTGCCCCTGACACGTACGCCCGTCCTCATCACGTCGCCCTGATCGGGCGCCCACCATACGCGAGGCGGCCCGGCAGTCGGCGGTTCGTCTCATCGTCCGCGGCCACGGCCGCGGACGATGTCCGGCACCCCGCCCTGCGAGACGCCCAGGCCGTCACGACCCCGTTCCCGGCGGGCCGAGGGACGAGCCGTTCACGAAATCCTCGGCTGTGGTTCATCAAGCTACGCTTTACGTGTGACTGATGAACCAACCCGAAAAAGGCGCATACTACTCAGGTCGGGCAAAAGCCCCTTCGAAGTGAACTCCCTCGAACAGTCCCTCCATAAAGACGTCTTCGCGACGAATGCCGGAAACCTGATCTTCAGCGACGCGTCGCACAAGATCCTCACGACCCCGCGGGTGGAAGTGGTCTCCAACGGGATCAGGACGATCCCGTCCGAGGCCGAGCGCATCAATGAGGAGTACGACGCCTTCGTCGTGCCCCTGGCCAACGCCTTTCGTCCCACGTTCGAGCGGTCGTTGACGCGGCTGACGCAGCTGATCGAGAAGCTGCGGATCCCCGTCGTCGTCCTGGGGGTCGGGGCCCAAGCCAATCTGGCGTACGACACGACGCGGCTGAAGCCGATGGAGTCGACGGTCAAGCGATTCGTCACCGCGGTCCTGGACCGCAGCACCTCCATCGGCGTGCGGGGCGAATGCACGGAGGCGTATCTCAAGGGCCTGGGGTTCCGGGACGTCGAGGTCATCGGTTGCCCCTCCATGTTCATGCACGGTGAGACGTTCACCGTCGAGAAGGGCGTGGAGTCGCTCACCCCTGAGTCCCTCATCTCGGTGAACGGAGCACACAGCGCCGTTCGCTCGTACGGGCTCGACGCCATCATCCGGCAGGCCCATCAGCGTTATCCGAACCTCAGGTTCGTCGGGCAGAACCTTCTTGAGGCGGAGCTGCTGCACTGGCGCAGAACTTCGAACGCCGCGGGCACCCAGACCTCGATGCCGACGCACCCGTCGCACCCGATGTACCGCGAGGGCAAGGTCCGGCTCTACGTCGACCCGGCCACGTGGATCAGCGAGCTGGGCGAATTCGACTTCTCCTTCGGCTCTCGCATCCACGGAAACATCGCGGCGTTGCTGGCCGGTGTCCCGAGCACGGTCCTCTGCAGCGATTCCCGAACGCTGGAGCTGTGCCGGTATTTCGGAATCCCGCACCGCAAGATCTCCGAGGTCTCCAAGAACATCGATCCCGCCGAGCTCTACGAGGCGGCCGACTTCGGTGAGCTGGTGAACGGACACAAGGAACGCTTCCTCCGCTTCACTGGGTTCATGGAAAACAACGGCCTGGAGAACACTTTCACGCACGGCGACTCCGGCGCCGCGTTCGAGGCGCAGCTGGCCGAACTCACGCTCCCGCCCGCCATCCGTCCATGGACCGACAGCGACCCGGAGACGCTGAGCGGCCGCTTCGGCTGGCTGCAGAGCCAGATGGAGGACCTGTCCGCACAAAACGCCCGGCTTCGCAAGCAGCTCGCCAAGAAGACCACCTCGGTCACGGTGCAGACGAGTCATGGAACCGCAGTCCGGCCGTCGGCCTACCGACGGACCCTTCGTGTGGTGGGACGCCCGGTCAGAAAGCTACTGCGCCCTGAGTAACAGGAAGGACCGAAGCGCCCCAGCCATCGGCCCGGGGCAAGTCCACCGTGATGTAAGGGCCGCCCAGGTCAGCGCCGGTGTGCACGTCGCGGGGAGTGCAGAGCGGACCGCGCGCTTCTGCGCGCCTTGCGAGCCAGCCGTCGCACGAAGGTCGCGGTGGACTGACGCGCCGGCACCGTGACGTTCCGGCCACCGATCCGTTCGGTGACAGTCAGCTCGTATGCCGAGTCCGGCAGTCCGCTCCGCTCACCGAAGTACGGGTAGGCGAGGTAGAGGCGCCCCCGAACGCCGTTGCGGACTGCCTTGGGCACCTTCTCTTCCTTCAGGAACTGCAGGATGCCCAGCAGGAGATCGAGTCGGCCCTTGGCCACACAGATCAGCCGAAGCCTCTCCTGGACCTTGAAGCGGCGGGCCAGCCGCGGTGTCCAATAAGTCTCCATGAGCGGGGCCGCCAACTCCATCTTCCTCCTCCGCACCGCCTCGCTCTGCCGCAGCAGTGAATGGCCGAACTGCGGCAGCAGGGTGATGGCGAAGGGCCGGACCATCAGGTCGTCCCGCCGCGGTCCCGGCGGGACGTGGGCTGCGATGAGCTTCATGAGGGCCCTGGCCGAATCGAAACGCAACACATAGCTGCCGCTCTTCGTGACGTGCTTGCCGTCGTCCCGGCCCACCAAGTAGTAGCAGGTGTAGTCGGCAACAACGGAGACGCCGTTGCCGCGCAGATACGCCTCCATGGTGAACAGGGCGTCCTCACCCGTCTTCAGCGTCTCGTCGAAGCTCATGCCGAGTCGTACGAGGAGGTCGCACCGGAAAAGTTTCTGCGCGCTCAGCGTGTATTTGATGTTGGAGGCATACAGATCGGCGTGCTCGGCCGTCTCCTTCCACATCGACTTCGGTGCACCGCGATTGACGCCGACGACCTTCCCGAGGACCACGTCCGTCCCCGCCCGGTCGCCCATGGCGACCATCCGCTCCAGAGCCTCCTCGCCGAAGTAGTCGTCGGCGTCGAGAAAGAAGACGTACCGACCGCGGGCGAGCTTCAGGCCGGCGTTCCGCGGGCCGCTGGGGCCTCCGGAATTGGGCTGCCGGACGACGCGCATAGGAACTGCCGTCCGCGCGGCGAACTCCTCCAGGTATTCACCCGTGCCGTCGGTGGAACCGTCGTCGATCGCGACGATCTCCAGGCGTCCGGCCCCGATCGTCTGCGCCTCCACGGACTCCAGACAGCGGATCAGGTAAGGCATCGCTTCGTATGCCCCAATGATCACACTGACATCAGGTTCGTGGCCCGTCCTGGCCATATCGGTCATGCGCACCTGTCAATTGATCACGAACATAAGAAGGATGCTCGACTCCGTACTCTCCGCGCATCAGCACGTCAGAGCGATCCCTACCTCTTCTACCCGAAGTGAGACGTACGGATCGTCATCGAGGTTCCATCTTGTTCTCGACTGGTTCGACCGGGTGTACCCGTCCACGCATCGCCGAGGCGCCCTCGGCGGCCCCGGCCTCCGCCTTGGCCTCGGGAGCGTCCGGGTCCGCCGTGGCGTCGGCGGCGGCGACCGCCTGCGGATCGCCAGTCCCGACGCCGCTGGTGGCGGCCTCCACGTCCGGCACCGCCACGGCCTGCTCGCCGAGCCGCTGGGCCACGCCCAGGTTGCGGGCCTCGGCCCTGGCGGCCAGCGCCCGCACGGCGGAATTGAACTGCTCCATGGAGGTCGGCTCGTCCGGCCCCAGCAGGTAGGTCTTCAGCTCGCGACGAGCCTCCGCCAGCGTGTCCGCCGCCGGGTCGGCCACCGCGGCCAGCAGCGCGTCGAGCTCCTCGGCCGCATTGGACAGGACGACCGCGGCGCGCACCGCCGTGTTCTGCCGCTTGAACTCCTCGGCTCCGAGCGCGGCGGAGTCGGTGACCGCGTACGGCTTGCCGCTCGCGATGAAGTCGGAGACCACGCTGGAAATGTCCGAAACCATGGCGTCGGACTCGTTGAAGCAGTCGTACAGCTTGGGCCGCGCACCGGTCACCGTACGGTGCTCCCACCAGCCGAAGGAACGCCAGTAGGCGTCGTTCCACTCGGCCCGCAGCCGGGCGGCCTCCGCCTCGCGGGCGCGGTCGGCGAGCGAGAGCCGCGACTCCTCCGCCTCGTCGCCGCCCGCATGGCCGGTGGCCGCCAGCTGCGCGAGCCGCGTCTCGATCCGAGTCAGCTCCGCCTTGGCGGCGCTCTGCCCGGCGGCGGCCGCCGATGCCTCCTTCACCCAACGGGGCTCCGCGGCGCGCTCGGCGGTGGCCTTCTCCAGCATCGCCCGGATCCGGGTGTTCACGGCCTTGGCCTTGCCGCTGCGGATGCCGGTGAAGGGGTGCGGCTTGTAGATGATCCGGACCGGGTCGGCGGCGTTCAGCAGCCGCCGCACGATGTTCTCGCCCGCCAGAAGCAGGGAGGTGTTACCCGGGTTGTCGTCCCAGCCCTCCCAGGTGGGCGCGTACAGCACGGTCGGGATGGGGTTCTTCACCGCGCCCGTCCAGCTCTCGATGGGCTCCAGCTGCGGACGGCCGACCTCGACGATGTCCTGGTCGAGGACGCCCACGTCGGCCAGCGCGTAGCGGTCGCGGCCGGCCCGGCCCGCGGTCCAGACCTCGTCGTAGACCTTCGAGTACGGGTTGACGCTGGCGAGCTTGTCGCTGTCGCCGTGGCCGATGAAGACGTGCTTCATCGTCGGGACCCGCAGGATGTGGATGTTCTTGCCGACGTTGGCGGGATACAGACAGACCCGGACGGTCGAGAGGTCCAGGTTCATCAGGTGGGTGCTGGCCGGGACGCAGATGACCGGGACAGAGGTCTCGGACAACTGGGGGACGAGACCGCGCTCCCGCATGATGATCAGCGGCCGGCCCTCGACTCGGGCCATGGTCTCCAGCCACATGTTGCCCTGGTAGGCGGACTCGTTGGAGCCGGAGAAGTAGAGCACCACGGTCGGCTGGTACTCGCGCAGCCAGTTGTCGACGGCCTTGAGCACGGTGGGGACCGGAGGCGCCAGCCGGCCGCGGCGCACATACGGGACGATCGCCCCGAGGTAGAGCAGCGCCAGCAGCAGCGTCAGGCCGATACCCGCGTAGCCGAAGACGTCCTCACCGGTCTCGGCGGCGATCAGGATGCCCATCACGGCCGGGATGTCGAGGTGCAGCATCTTCTCGGCGGAGCGCTGCAGCAGCGCCCCGGGCGGGGCGTCGGGGATACGGACCGCGTGCAGGTCCACGTTGCGGGTGACGACCGGCATGGTGCGGCGGAGCCGGATCAGGGTCGTCAGGGCGCCGTGCGGTGCCTGGAGCCCGTAGAAGAGAAGGAAGCAGGCCACCGCCGAGTAGAACAGCGGTGACTCGGCGAGATCCAGACGAGCCAGCAGCAGGATGACCATCAGCTGCCGCAGCAGGAAGCGAATGGACAGCCCGGCGCGCACCTTGCCCAGGCGGTTGACCAGATAGCTGCCCCGCTGGTGCAGATACCAGTCGGCGGCGTACGTGACAGCGGCGGCCGCCGCGAAGAACCAGATGTGGGGAATGAGCGCGGCCAGCATGACGCAGGGATATCCCAGCCCCATCAACAACGCTGCCGCCAGTTCCGACCTGCTGCCCACACGGGCCAGGCGAATGGCTGTCGAGATCACGAAGAACCTGCTCCAGGGGGTGCCGGTTGATTCACGTATTGGCGGAAATGTGCGGGTGCGGCTTCACGCATTCGGGCCTCTGCTGTCGCACAAAGCGACAACAGAGGCCCGGAAAAGCACATTTGTCAAGAATTATTACACATCTGCTTGACGGTCCAGCACCGAGGCCAGGGCCTGCTCGAAGCCGGAGGACTCGGCCGCCCCCGCCGTCGGGTCCTGCTGCCGTACGTCGATGACGTGACCGGTCAGCGCGGAGAGCAGGACGTCCAGCGAGGTGCGCGCCACGGCCTCCGAGGAGAGCAGCGAGCCCTCGGGCTCCTGGCCGAACGCCTTGGTCCGCATCGGGGTCGCGGTGCGCTCCGGGTTCACGCAGTTGACCCGGATGCCCTCGCCCGCCCACTCGTCGGCGAGCGCCTGGGTGAGGTTGACCATGGCGGCCTTGGTGGAGGAGTAGAGGCTGTACTCGGCGCGGCCCCGGGTGTAGCTGCTGGAGGTGTAGAGCAGCAACTGGCCCTGGGTCTCGGCGAGGTACTTGTACGAGGCGCGGGCGATCTGGACGGGCGCCAGGTAGTTGACGTTGAGCGCTTCCTGGATCGTCGTGGTGTCGGTCTCGGCCAGCTTGCCGATCCGCAGCACGCCCGCGGTGTTGATGACGTAGTCGACACGACCGGTCTCGCCGTACGCCTTGGAGAGCGCGTCGTCCACGTGCTCCGGGTTCTCGACGTGCGTACCGGTGGTGGAGCGGCCCAGCGCGTAGACGTTCGCGCCGTAGGCCTCGGCCAGGGACGCGATGTCGGCGCCGATGCCGTACGAGCCGCCGAAGACGACGAGGGTCTTACCGGTGAGGAGCTCCTGGTAGGCGGCCTCGTCGGCCTGGCGCGGGGCGGCGGTGGAGGCCAGCTGGAAGAGCTTGTCGGTGATGAAGACGTCGACCGGCTGGGTCACCTTCATGTTGTACTCGTCGCCCGCGACCACGTAGATCGGCACGTCGGGGAGGTACTTGAGGACCACTGAACAGTCGTCGGTGGCCTGGAAGTTGGGGTCCCCCGCCGCGACCTCGTACGCCCTGCGGATGGTGGAGAGCTTGAAGCCCTGCGGCGTCTGTCCGCGGCGCAGCCGGGAGCGGTCGGGCACCTCGGTGATGAACTCGCCGTCCTCACCGTGCGTGCGGGTCACGATGATCGTGTCCGCGGACGGGATGGCGACGTCGACGGCCTGGTAGCGGTCCAGCGCGTCGACACAGTCCGCGATCACGCGCTGTGACAACAGGGGGCGCACCGCGTCATGGAAGAGGACGTTGCGGTCCTCGCCGTCGGCGAGGCCCTCGCCGAGGGCCGCGATGGCACGCTCGGTGGTCTCGTTGCGGGTGTTGCCGCCCTCGATGATCCGGGTGACCTTGGTCAGTCCGGCCTTCGCGACGATCCTCTCGACGTCGGGCACGAAACCGGGCGCCATCAGCACGATGACGTCGTCGATGCCCTCGGCGTTCTCGAAGATGGTCAGCGTGTGCTCGATGACGGCCTTGCCGGCGATCTTCAGCAGCTGCTTGGGGATCGACAGGCCCACGCGCTGGCCGGTCCCACCGGCGAGCACGACCGCTGTGGTCCGGGGCTTGGCTTCATGCGGCACAGACACAGACGACCTACCTTGCTATGACGGGGGAACAGTGTGATGGTCGCACTCTCCGTGACCGTCTCGCAAGGTGGACGTCGTCCGCCGATCGCCCTGCGGAAACCCGCAGTTCACCCTCTGGCCAGGGAGGTTGGGCGCCTCGGGACGGTCGCCCGGGGTGACCGTCCCCACAGATGTGTTGCTCAATCCGCACATCCGCGGCACGTGCACCCGGCGTGACCGGCGTAAACCGCCGGTGCCCGGGCCCGAATCTACCGGACGGCCCGCCTCCGGAGAAACGGGCCGTCGGCTGCCTTCCGTGCAGGCCTAGAAGGGGTCGAACTCGTCGTACTGCTTCTCCGCGTCGTCGCGCTCGGAGTCACGGTCCCGGCGGCGCTGCGTGGCGGGGCGCGGCTCCTCCAGGCGGTGGTCCTCGCCTCGGCGGCCGAGCATCTCGGCGCCGGCGGTCACGGTCGGCTCCCAGTCGAAGACGACCGCGTTCTCCTCGGGGCCGATCGCGACGCCGTCGCCTGCCCGGGCGCCCGCCTTCATGAGGGAGGCCT
This sequence comes from Streptomyces sp. SM11, assembly GCF_002910905.1. GTDB lineage: Bacteria > Actinomycetota > Actinomycetes > Streptomycetales > Streptomycetaceae > Streptomyces. The sequence goes on from NZ_NEUE01000214.1 coordinate 32,946, forward strand.
CGACGCCGAGGCGGTTGAGCCGGTCGGCGAGGTAGCCGACGGCCTCGTCGTTGTTGAAGTCGGTCTGGCGCACCCAGCGCTCCGGCTTCTCGCCGCGCACCCGGTAGATGCCCTCGTCGTCCAGGGTGACGGTGAAGCCCGCGTCGTCGACGGCCTTGGGGCGGATGACGATGCGGGTCGCCTCCTCCTTCGGCTTGGCGGCGCGCGCCTCGGCGATGATCCCGGCGAGCGCGTAGGAGAGCTCGTTGAGGCCCTTGTGCGCGATCGCGGAAACCTCGAAGACGCGGTATCCGCGGGCCTCCAGGTCGGGGCGGATCATGTCGGCGAGGTCCTGGCCGTCCGGGATGTCGATCTTGTTGAGGGCGACGATGCGGGGCCGGTTCTCCAGGCCGCCGCCGTACAGCCGCAGCTCCTCCTCGATCATGTCGAGGTCGGAGACGGGGTCGCGGTCGGACTCCAGGGTGGCGGTGTCCAGGACGTGCACGAGCACCGAGCACCGCTCGACGTGCCGCAGGAACTCCAGGCCGAGGCCCTTGCCCTGGCTGGCGCCGGGGATGAGCCCGGGGACGTCCGCGATGGTGTAGACGGTCGAGCCGGCGGTGACGACGCCGAGGTTCGGCACGAGGGTGGTGAACGGGTAGTCCGCGATCTTCGGCTTGGCCGCGGAGAGCACCGAGATCAGCGAGGACTTGCCCGCGCTCGGGTAACCCACGAGGGCCACGTCGGCGACGGTCTTGAGCTCCAGGACGATGTCCCGGCTCTCCCCCGGCTCGCCGAGCAGCGCGAAGCCCGGAGCCTTGCGGCGGGCCGAGGCCAGCGCCGCGTTGCCGAGGCCACCGCGGCCGCCCTGACCGGCCACGAAGGTGGTGCCCTGGCCGACGAGGTCGGCGAGCACGTTCCCGGCCTTGTCGAGCACCACGGTGCCGTCCGGCACGGGCAGGACCATGTCCTGGCCGTCCTTGCCGGAGCGGTTGTCGCCGGCGCCGGGCTGGCCGTTGGTGGCCTTGCGGTGGGGGCTGTGGTGGTAGTCCAGCAGCGTGGTCACGGACTGCTCGACGACGAGGATCACATCGCCGCCGCGTCCGCCGTTGCCCCCGTCGGGGCCTCCCAGCGGCTTGAACTTCTCACGGTGGACGGAGGCGCAGCCGTGGCCTCCGTTACCCGCGGCGGCATGCAGCTCGACGCGGTCCACGAAGGTGGTCATGGTTGGTGCCTCCAGGTACAGCAGGAAAATACGGGATTGTCTCTGTCGTAACACGCCGAGGGCGGACCCGCTTCCCCGTTCGCCGGGAAAGCTGAGATCCGCCCTCGGAAGGTGCTGTGTGCCGTTCTGCGCGCGTCGGGAAACTCAGACGGCGAGCGGAACGATGTTCACGACCTTGCGGCCACGGTGCGTACCGAACTCCACCGCACCGGCGGCCAGCGCGAACAGCGTGTCGTCGCCGCCACGGCCGACGCCCGTGCCCGGGTGGAAGTGGGTGCCACGCTGGCGGACCAGGATCTCACCGGCGTTGACGGCCTGACCGCCGAAGCGCTTCACGCCGAGCCGCTGAGCATTGGAATCGCGCCCGTTCCGAGTGGACGATGCGCCCTTCTTGTGTGCCATGTGTTCTCAGTCCCTTACTTCGCAGCCGCGGGGATACCGGTGACCTTGATCGCCGTGTACTGCTGGCGGTGACCCTGGCGACGGCGGTAGCCGGTCTTGTTCTTGTAGCGAAGGATGTCGATCTTCGCGCCCTTGTGGTGGTCCACGATCTCGGCCGTGACCTTGATGCCGTCCAGCACCCACGGGTCGCTGGTGACCGCGTCACCGTCGACAACGAGCAGGGTCGAGAGCTCGACCGTGTCGCCAACCTTGGCAGTGGAAATCTTGTCAACCTCAACGATGTCGCCGACAGCTACCTTGTGCTGGCGACCACCGCTGCGCACGATGGCGTACACGCGGATCTCTCTCTCGCTCGGAACGGATCCCCTGATGCCAGCCGCTCGCACGGGCCGGGGCCCGGGACGATCCGGAAGGATGAGCGGCCTCTCCTGGCGGACGGCGCGAACACCGACCGTTACCGGGAGGGATGTGCTCAGGGGTAGGCGCGTTAAGGAAACACACCGAGGGTCAAGCCTACGGGGCGGGGGTGTGGGGGTCAAACCGGGGCGAGGCCGTAGGCACCCGCCCCACGCGGAGTCCGCATCGAGCACCACCCGTGCCTCCCGCACCCCTTTCCCGGCTCCACTGTTCGTCCTGTGCCTGGTCGGAGGCTGCTGCTACTTCCTCGCCGGCGTCGACGACCTCGACTGAGGCTTCGGCTGCGCCAGGCACCCTCGCCCAACCTGGCCACGATCATCGTGCGCACCGCGATCGGCCCAGCTCGCCCCGCGCTCCGTGTTCGTCAACGACATCGCGGCAGAGCGTGCCCCGTACCCGATCCCGGCTTCACTGGGCAAACCGGCAGTAGACCCGTTGACCGGAATCTTCCCGGCCCCATCGCCTGCATCATCCCGCGCCCACCCCCGACGCACGTCTGCCTTCACGACCCCGGCCAGGCCGTGAAGGCAGACGTCACGCCGCGCCTTGAATTCAGTTCACCAATGAGGTTCCCCCGGTGTGCGGGGGGGGGTGCTGATCAGCTGGTCAGAGCGGGTTGATGGGTGTTCAGGTTTGATTGTTCGGCCGTCGCCCGGTTGTCGTAGTGCTTCTCCTCGAACTCGATGGGGCTGAGGTAGCCGAGCCGTTTCTGGATTCGGCGGCTGTTGTAGAAACCGTCGACGTACTCGAAGAGCGCCAGGTTCGCCTCGGCCCTCGTGGCGAAGATACGGCCGCGGACGCATTCAGTCTTGATCAGCATCCACAAGTTCTCGGCGAGAGCGTTGTCGTACGAAATCCCCGACCGAGCCCATGGAAGCCTCAATCCCAGGGCTTCGGCGTAGTCGCGTGACGTCCGGTTTGTGATCACGTGAGGCCGAGGAGTGCGAGGGGGCGGCGGGGGTCGCGGGCGTTGTGGCGGAGGCCGGCCGCGATGTTCTTCGATCCGGCCGCCCGGAGAGCTCCGACGGCGAGGTTGCGCCTGGTGGCCATCGCGCGGGGTGCGTTGCCGGTCCGCAGTTGCGAGGCGTCCTCGGCGAAGGTGGTGTCGCGGACGTGGTGCAGGGCCTCGATCGTCCAGTGGTCCCGGACGAGTCGGGCGAGCTGGGCCGGGGTGGCCTGCTCGGCGGTGAGACTGGTGACGGCGTAGACGGTCTTGACGGTGGTCTTTCCAGTCTTGCGGTGGGTGCGGCGGCGCTTGATCTGGACGGCCTGGCGGGCTCCGGGGAAGAGGAGGTTGTTCACGGTGGCGACCTTGATGCGGCGGATCTCCGAGCGTCCGTGACCGGCGTTCTTGGTGCGGCCCTGGAGCGGGATGTCCTTCCAGGGAAGGGATCTGAGCTGTCGGCGGAGCTTCTTCTGGTTGCCCTTGGCGATCACGATGTAGTGGGCACCACGGCCCATGAGGTAGTCGGCGTGCTCGTGCTGGGTGTGCATGGCGTCGCTGGTGACCACGGTGCCGGCCAGGTCGGCGACGGTGTCCAGCAGCGGCTGGAAGCAGGTGATCTCGTTGGTCTTCCCGCCGACGTCCAGCTGGGCAGGAACCAGGCCGGTGGCGTGCTCCAGTGCGGCGAGCAGATGGATCTTGCGGTCCTTTGCCTTGGCCGCGCCTCGAAGACTCTTGCCGTCCACGGCCAGGCCGCGCAGCCCGGCGGCCCCGGCCGTCTTGGGTCGGCGGTCCGCGAGCCAGCCCCCGACCGCCCGGTCCAGGGCGTCGCCGTCGAGGCGGGCCAGGAGCCTTCGGACCGTGGTCTCGGCGGGCAGAACCCGCCTGGGCAGAAGCGGATCGGGGTGAGCACCGACCTGTTCGAGCACGTGCGCTGGGGCGTCGGCGATCCACTCACCGACCGCCAGCAACGAGGTCGCTCCGGCGAGCACCGCGCACGCGGTCAGTGCGAGCACGACGGCCAGGCGGTGGCGCACCCCACGTGGATCACGCGGGTCGGGCACCTCCGCCAGTCGCTCCAGCAGGCCCAGAACCTCCTCGGGTCCGACCCGCGAACTCTCACGCAGTTGGTCAAGGGCAGGCGGGATCAGCGATGATGCGTCGGCAGGCACGGTCTTCCACTCGGATCACGGGGCGTAGAGAACTCCATGATCTTGGAAGCCGTGCCTGTCACGTTCTGCGGACGCCGATGGGAGCAGATCGCCACGAACAGGGCGTCACGCGACTACGCCGAAGCCCTACCCGCTTGCCCACTCGCCACTCGGTCGAAACGGTCAGATTCGGAATGCTATGCCGAGAATGTCGACTACCGCGCCGCGCGACACGATCTCCACAGTTTGATGGCTACCAAATCCTTACCACCCCATATTTCTAGCGACTTCTTCTTGCGCTGCGGAGATCTCCTCCTGCGTGGATTCGGCCACGTCCACCTCTTCCAATCGCGCAAGCAGATCGGCGAGGGCCTGCTTTTGAGCCGGATGCGTGACCGGAACAGTATTGAGGTCGGTGCTCATCAACCAGTCAAAGAGCACGACAGCATCAGACCGCCACAGACTCAGATCAGTATTCGGTGTAGATCCCCACGGGAAGCTCTTCTCCATTAACGCATTGTATCAAACAGGTAGTCCTGTAAGTGCAGGGGATCGCTAAGCTGCGTGCGAAACGTTGGACGGCGAGGCTTCGCGCTTGCAGGGTTTCGACGGGTTGTCCGAGCACGTTTTCGCACCTGATTCCTCTATTAGTTTGCGTTGAACCCGAGGCACACACATGTAGAAGGCCGCGCCCGCCCCGGCCTCAAATTCCCGCGTCGGTTATGTCGAGAACCAGTGTGAAGCTTCATCGCGTCAACGACGTTCTCGGTGGGACTCTGGAGATCACTTTTTGACAGTACGCCGACCGCCGAAAGGGCGGCTCGCCGCGAGAGACCGCCGGCGAGCCGCTTGGGCTGAGACTGCTACATCCGTGCTACTGGTGGAAGACTACGCCCGAAACAGCCAGGAGCGGACGGCGAGTCTATGTTTCTGACATCTGCAGTCGAGCTGCGATTCTCGGCAACCAGATTGCGGGTGGTTTCTGGCTGGTGGCGATCTTTACCGGAGAAGGGGTCTTCGTTGATGGTCATGAGATCGGCACGTGCCAGTAGTCGCTAAACTTATCGATAGTCTTCCCTGTGTGAGGGTTGATGAACTGGCCGACTTCGTTCGCGTAAGTAATGTACCCGTTAGGGTACTGATACTTTCCGGAAGTGACCGGATCCATTACGCGTACGAACTTGACCGATTTATGGAATCCGTTGGCCACCGCCTCGGAGGCCTTGATGTCGAAGAACCAGCCCTTTTTACTGTCTGCCTGCGCAATGGCTTTGCGCCCCTTTGGGAGCCAGAGCTTCTCGCCTTGGGGACCGACGACGTCGCCGATGAGGCATCGGCTGTTGTGGACCAGGACGGGGGTCTTTCCCGCGAGTACGTAGTAGGAGTGCAGGTCCTCGACTGTGAGGTTGTACGTGCGGGCGTGCTGGTAGAAGAACCGGGTGGCACGGACGGTGGCGGTGCCGCCCTCGTCCGTGCGCAAGGTCATACCGGCCTCGATTTCGGCCGCCTCGACCCACTTGTTTTCTGACACGGCCCAGAACGGGTGCTCTTCGGTAGCTGTCACCTTTTCCTCGCCGTGTGGCGTGGCGAGGGTGAGTTCGCTGAAGTACTTGTCGCCCCCGGTGACGATCAGGTCCGTGACTCGGCGCGGTCCGGTTGCCCCGTTGGCCGGGTCGGTGGCGAGCACCTGGTCGTTGATCTGGACGGACTCGATGTTCTTCGTCGACCGGTCGGCCATGAGGACCTTGGTGCTGGCGAGGAAGCATTGCGTGCACTTCTGGACCATGCGTGCGGCTCTACTGCTGTCGATAGCACCCTCGACACCCTCTAGTGTCTCGTGATCCTGATCGTGTCAGTTTGAGTTGTTATTAACGAGTTTCTTCATGTTGGTCTGGACGACGCGGACCTTCGCGAGGATCTCTTCGGCGGACGCGGTCCAGGTGAAGGGATTCGCGTCCTCGTTCCAGGAGTTGATGTAGTCGCGGATCTGCTTGACCAGGACGTTGACGCTGGAGAACGTGCCCCGGCGAATGGACTGCCGAGTCAGGATCCCGAACCAGATCTCGATCTGGTTCAACCATGAGGAACCGATGGGAGTGAAGTGGAAGCGGATGTGGGGGTTCTTCTCCAGCCATGCCTTCACCTCCGGCGTGGTGTGCGTGGACAGGTTGTCCAGGACGACATGGATCTCCTTGCCGGCGTGCGGCTTGGTCGCCTTCTTCAGGAAGGCGAGGAAGCTTGCCCCGTTCCGGCTCGGCCTGCACTCGCCGGTCACCTCACCGGTATGGACATTGAGGGCGGCGAACAGATTGGTGGTGCCGTGCCGTACGTAGTCGTGGGTGCGCTTCTCGCCCGCGCCGAAGGTGACCGGCAGTACCGGCTGGGTTCGGTCCAGCGCCTGTATCTGCGTCTTCTCGTCAATGGACAGCACCACCGCGCCGCCGGGCGGGGCCAGGTACAGGCCGACGACATCGGCGACCTTGTCCGCGAATGCGGGGTCCTTCGAGATCTTGAAGGTGCCGTTCCGGTGCGGCTTGAGGTTCTCCTCCCGCCAGATGCGGGCGACGTAGTGCCAGGACACCGAGATGCCCTCGCGCCGCTTCATGTGATTGACCAGCGTCCGCGTGGACCAGTGGGACAGCCCCGATTCCGTCGGCGGGGTTGTCTTCGTCAATGCGATCACCCGGGCCCGAGTGGTCGCGGGGACCTGATCGCGTCCGCCGCCGGGTTTCCGGGAAGCCAGTTGGGCAATCCCGCCCACGAGGTAACGGGCCTTGGCGCGGTCCACCGTATTCGGTGCGACTCCTGCGAGTTCGGCGATGTCCTTGCGTCGCCGCCCCTCGGCCGTCCACAGCACCAGGCGGGCCCGCAGAGCGGCAT